>DATIDL010000084.1:0-12102 GCA_035456305.1 Nitrosopumilaceae archaeon | reverse complement strand
AAGTGCCATTGCAATAACTATTCTCTGTTTCATTCCACCGCTGAGTTCATGAGGGTATTTTTTGAGAACGGAGACATCGAGACCTACAGAATTTACCATTTCGGAGATTGTGTCATCATAATTTCCTTCGTAATGATGCTGTTTGAGAACCTCGATAAACTGCTGCTTTATTGTGAATACAGGATCTAACGAATTCATTGCGCCTTGAAAAACCATCGAAATGTCTTTCCATCTGTGTTTTTTTGAAAATTCAGAATCAGACATTCTCAATATTGATTTGTCTTCTAATAAAATATTCCCTGATACTATTTTTCCGCCTTGCAATATTCTCATAATGGATAATCCAAGAGTACTTTTTCCACAAGCGCTCTCCCCTGCAATCCCAACAGATTCTCCCTTCTCCAGAGAAAAACTAACATCGTCGACAGCATGTACAGTTCCATTCTCTGTTTCATAGTGCGTCTTAAGATTTTCAACAGAAATGAAAGTCATCGATCATTTTGGATCATTGAACTAAATGTGGGTTTTGGAAGAAGGGGTTATATCCTAGTTTTAGTAAGTTAAAAAACCGATTTACCTTGAGGACCTCAATTTGTAGCTTTGACGCAAAAATAATTTCTGTAGCAATGAATCTACGTAGAATCAAACCTGACGCAGAATTTGAGATTAAACACTAGTGTGAATTTATGGATTTTAAACGAACACATTACATCGGAAATCTCAGTCCTTCTATGGAAGGAACCAAAGTTATAGTTGGAGGATGGGTGGAAGACGTACGCGAACTTGGTAAACTGACCTTTCTAACACTTCGTGACGTGACAGGGGTTGCACAAATAGTTCTAGTTGGAGAAGACTCTCTCAAACAGATTAAGGGCCTTACCAGACAAAGCGTCATAAAAGTAACCGGTACAATACAAAAATCAAAAGCTAGAGATTTTCCATTTGAAGTAAAATCTGAAAGAGTTGACATACTTACAGTAGCCGTACAACCACTTCCAATAGATCCTATTGGTAGATTGGAAAGCAACATTGACAATAGATTGAATGCAAGAGCACTTGACTTACGCAATCAAAAAACTGCTGCAATATTTAAAATGCGACACCATGTACTTGCCTCAATTCGAAAAACTCTCACCGAAAAAAGTTTCATTGAAGTCAACACTCCAAAATTAATTGGCAGTGCAAGTGAAGGTGGTGCAAACCTTTTTTCGTTAAAATATTTTGAAAAGCAGGCGTATCTTGCACAAAGCCCACAGCTATACAAAGAGCAATTAACAATTGGCCTTGAAAGAATTTTTGAAATTGCATCATACTATAGAGCTGAAAAATCTCATACGGTAAGACACTTGACAGAATTTACCAGTGTTGATATTGAATCCGCATTCATGGATTACTCTGATGTTATGGATATATTGGAATCTGTAGTAGTAAATGTGTTTGAATATGTGATGCAAAATTGTGCTTCTGAGCAAAAATCTCTTGGCATTGAGATCAAAAAACCTTCTGTTCCATTTGAAAGAATATCATACAAAAAAGCAATTGAAGAGCTAGGTCGTGATGGAATAAAACTTGAGGTTGGAGATGATCTGCAGGATGCGCATCTTCGTAAGCTTGGAGAGCGACATCCAGGATTTTATTTTTTAATTGACTGGCCAATGAAGCTAAAACCCTTTTACATACACGAAAAAGATGATGATCCAGAATTATCACGCTCATTTGATCTTCAGTATGGTTATCTTGAGCTCTCATCAGGTGGTACGCGTCTTCATGATCCTATAAAACTAAAAACGAGACTGCAAGAGCAAGGTCTTGATCCGCATCAATTCGAAGACCATCTGAAAGCATTTGACTGGGGAATGCCTCCGCATTCTGGATGGGGACTTGGTCTTGATAGGCTGATGTCTGTTTTGACCCAGATTGATAATGTGAGAGAAGTAGTCTTGTATCCGCGCGATCCGGAGCGACTCTTTCCATAAAAAGATAAATCCAAAATTTGCCATAAAGTAACAGTGCAACAGTGTGATTTCTGTGGCTCGCAGTTTGGAGAACGCAAGTGTTACTTTTGTGAAAGACATTGTTGTACAACCTGCATGACAGATGATAGAAGTAGATGCAAGCGATGCTACATTGATAAAAGAAAACTTGGATGGAAAATTTTTAAACGAAACAAAGTTTTGCTTGGATTTGTTGTATTTGTATGGGCATATGCAGTATTTCCAATCCCGTTGATTCCAGGATTGGATCCAACGTTTTATTGGATAACATTTATCGCAGCACTCTTGTTCATGATCCCTGCGGGGTTTATGATGTTTTTTTGGTCTAGAAATCCACCTTCTTCTGACATTTAGATCATCTTTGAAATCACATGCTGTGTAAATTCTAGAGTTGTTTTGTTACCTCCGATGTCTTTTGTCTTAGCTCCTTCTTTTACAACTCCATATACGGCAGACTCTATTTTTTTTGCAACATCAAAACATTTCTGGTCATTGTTTTTTGTTGCAAGCCATTCTAACATCATCTTGGCAGAAAGTATAAACGATGATGGATTTGCAGCTTGTTTTCCTGCAATATCGAATGCTGCCCCATGTACTGGCTCAAATAGTGCATAATCATCTCCGATGTTTGCAGCAGGTGCCATTCCTAGTCCTCCAACTACCTGAGCCGCTTCATCTGATAATATATCGCCAAACAAATTGGTCGTAACTATGACATCAAAAGCCTCTGGCTGCCTTATGAGATTCATTGCACAGGCATCTATATACATCTGCTCGAACTGGATTTTTGGAAATTCTTTTGCCACTTGATTACACGCCCTTGCAAAAAGACCGTCTGTCTTTCTCATAACGTTTGATTTGTGTACACATGTGACCTTGTTTTTCTGGTTTCTTTGAGTAGCAGTCAAAAACGCATATTTTGCAATTCTTTTTGATGCCTCTTCGGAGATGGTTCTCAAGGCAATGGCAGTATTTCCAATTTCAAACTCCATTCCTGTGTAAAGATCTTCAGTGTTTTCCCTAACTATGACCAGATCAATGTTATCTTTTAGTGCAGGCATATTTGGATACGACTTGGCAGGTCTGATGTTTGCATAGAGATTTAGTATTCTTCTTAAAACCACAATGACATCTGCTGCACATTCTCCTACTGGCGCCTTCAAACACGCATCTGATTTTCTGATGGACTCTAATGTAGACTCTGGTAATGCCTTCCCAGTTTTTGCTAATGCCTTGTCACCAGCTTCAAGCTTTTCAATTTGTAATTTTATTCCAAGCTTGTCATTTATCGTATCTAATACACTGACAACAGATTCTGATAGCTCAGGCCCTATGCCGTCTCCTGTTATGAGAGAAATTTTATACATTTAATTTCCCAGATTTTTTTGTTTTAATATATTTTTGAGCATTATTCTGTTTATTCCATCAATCATTGCTTGTACACTTGTAATTACAATGTCTTCTCCAATTGATTTTGCGGAAGCAAGATTTCCATATGCGTCTTCGACTTTTATTGTGACTTCACATAATGCATCAGAGCCGCCAGCAATAGAATCCAACCTATAGTCCTTGATTCTTACTTTGGCAATCTCTCCTGTGATTTTTTGTATTGCATTTATTGATGCATCTACTGGGCCAACTCCATAGTCTGTGCCGATAAAGTCTTTTCCTTCTATGTTCAATTTGACAAAGGCGTAGGGCATGTTGCCAATTCCAGTTGAAACTGAAAATCCTGTTAAATGAACTAGTCTTCTAAGCCCTGGCTGTTTCATCACCTCTCCTGCTATTGACAATAACTCTACATCTGTTACGTGCTTTCCTTGATCACCGAGTTTTTTTACATTCTCTAGAATTTCATGAACTTGTTCTTTTGTTGGTTGTATCCCATATTCTTCAAGCATGGCAGAAACACCATGAGCTCCTGCATGTTTTCCAACTTGAAACCATCTTGTTCTTCCAACAAGTTCTGGGCTGATAGGCTCGTATGTTAATGGATTGCTTAAAACTCCATGAGTATGAATTCCTGACTCATGGCCAAATGCGTTCTCTCCAACAATTGCTTTGTTTGGTTGAACATGCACACCAACTACACTTGAAACATACTTTGATGTTTCATAGAGTAATTTTGTGTTAATGTTGGTTTCAAATTTCTGATCAAACTGGAGACACTGTAGTGCCATGACAAATTCTTCAAGTGATGCATTTCCTGCTCTTTCTCCTATGCCGTTGATTGTTACGTGTGCGCATTTTGCACCTGCCTGTATTCCAGAAATTGCATTTGCTACTGCAAGCCCAAAATCATTATGACAATGGACACTTACTGGAAGTTTGGAAGCTTCAACAGCATCCTTTGTTATTTTTGCCATGTATTCTGGTGTGGAATATCCTACTGTGTCAGGTATGTCAATTCTATCTGCTCCAGCTTCAGCTACTGCCTTGAAGACTTTCTTCAAGAATTCTCTGTCTGTTCTTGTCGCATCTTCTGCAGAAAATTCCACCTGCAAGCCTCGTGACTTTCCATATTCTACGGCTTCGATTGCTTTTACAAGTGCCTGTTCTCGTGTTAATTTTAATTTGTATTGAAGGTGAATGTCTGATGTTGCAATAAAAGTATGAATATATTTTAATCCTGAATTTACTGCAGCGTCGATATCTTTTTTGTCAGTTCTTGCTAAACCGCAGATTTCGGCACGCAAGTTTGCGCTAGTTATCATTTTGATTGCACTCATCTCTCCTTCTGAAATTATTGGAAAGCCAGCTTCTATGGCATCCACTCCTAATGCATCGAGTTTTTTTGCAATGTTTAGTTTTTGTTCTGGAGCTAGAGCTATGCCTGGAGTCTGTTCTCCATCTCTGAGCGTAGTGTCAAAAATTCTAACTTTCATTTAATCCACCTCTGGGAAGCGCACATACACCGGTTCTGGCAATGTCCAAAATTCCATATCCTCTTACTAGATCTTGGAACGCATTAATTCTGTCAGGTGTTGCAGTTATCTCTACCATGATTGATGTCTTTCTTACATCATGAACTTTGCATTCAAAGGCGTTTGCAAGATTCATTATTTCCATGCTGTCTGACGGTTTGGTTACTTTTATCTTCATAAGGACAAGTTCTCTGTACACACTCATCTTCTCATCTAGACGTTTTACCTCTATGGTATCAATCATCTTGTCAAGTTGCTTTATTATCTGTATGACTTGTTTTTCGTCAGCACTTGTAGTTATTGTCATTTTTGAAAATTCAGGATTTTCAGTTATGCCTACTGATATGCTCTCGATGTTGTAGTTTCTTGATCTAAACAAGTTTGTAATTTTGAACAAGATGCCTGGTTTGTTCTCTACTAGTACAGAAATTATATTCCACATTAAAATCACCTATGAAGGTAATATCATGTCCTTTAGTGGAGTGCCAGGAGCTACAAACGGTAAGACATCTTCCTGCGGGTCAATTGGAATGTCAATCACTGTGGCTACATCACTTTTTAGTGCAGTCTTTACGGCATTACCTATCTCATCAAGTGACTGTGCTCTGATTCCCTGTGCTCCATATGCTTCTGCTATTTTGACATAATCTGGACAATTTTTAAGATCAATTGCCATCATCCTTCTATCATAAAATGTTCTTTGCCATTGTGCAACCATTCCGAGTGAAAAATTATTCATAACAAATACGATGACAGGTAAATTATCCAATACTGAAACTGCAAGAGAATTTTCTGTCATGTTAAAACTACCTTCTCCTGCAATGTCTACTACTGGAACACCTGGTTTTGCTGCTTTTGCACCGATTGCAGCTGGAAATCCCCAACCCATTGTGCCAAGACCTGTTGAACTAAAGAAAGTTCCTGGATGTATTACATCAAAAAATAATGATGCCCACATTTGGTGCTGGCCTACTTCTGTTGTAACAATTGATTGATGTGGAAGAACTTCACGTAGTTTGCGTAATACTTTGGCCGCTGCAAGTGGATGTTCATGAATCTTCAAGTTTTCTTTATAGTATTCTTTTGTTTCTTTGACTCTCTTTAGCCAAGGATACTCTCCATTTCGTTTGATTGCTTTTTGAATTAACATCTTCACCATTATTCTAAGTGATGCTTTGATGTCTCCCACCACTGCAACAGTTGTAGTTTGGTTCTTACCAATTTCTGCAGGGTCCACATCCATGTGTATGATCTTTAATCTTTTTTCAAACTCTTCAAAGGTTCCAACTGATCTATCAGAAAATCTGGAACCTGCTGCAAGAACACAGTCTGCCTCTGTCATCATTTTGTTTGCTTCTGCATGACCATGCATTCCTATTGGGCCAAGTGATAATGGATGATTCTCAGGAAAAGACCCTTTGCCTTTGAAGGTGGTGACTACTGGAATCATTAGAAGCTCTGCTATTGATTGTAATTCTGCAAATGCACCTGAAATTATGACACCGCCACCTGCAAGAATGATTGGTCTTTCTGCAGAAAGTAGCATATCTATTGCACGTTCGATTTGTTGTACATCTGGATCAACCCATGGATGATATCCTCTTACTTTGATTTCTGCTGGAAATGGTATCTCTGCCTCATTTTGTTGTACGTCTTTTGGTATGTCGATAAGAACTGGACCCGGTCTCCCAGTAGATGAAATGTAAAATGCTTTTTTTACTACCTCTGGAATTTCAGCTGGAGTTGTTGGCTGGAATGCATATTTTACAATTGGATTTGAAATTCCTATTATGTCACTTTCTTGAAACGCGTCCCTACCTATCATCTTCAAAGGAACTTGACCAGTTATTGCAACCATTGGAGCAGAATCAGCTTGCGCTGTTGCAATACCGGTTACAATGTTTGTAGCTCCTGGGCCCGATGTAGCAAAACAAACTCCTGGCCTTCTGCTTACTCTACCAAAACCATCTGCCATATGAGCTGCAGACTGTTCATGTCTTACCAATATGTGGCGAATATTACTTTTGTAAAGCTCATCATAAATTGGCAAGTTTGCACCACCGGGTAGCCCGAAGGCTATCTCTACACCCTCCCTTTCAAGGGCAACCATTAATGATCTAGCACCTGACATTTTTTCCATATTATTTCACTAAAAGTAAAACTGAAAAATCTACAGTATCAGGTCGACTAGCAACAAAATACTAGAAATGCCCGTCGAACCTCCTAACTTCATATCAGTCTGTTGTTTTTCGTTCGATATAATTTATAAATATTTCTAGAAAAATTGTCTAAAATCATCAAAAATCTATAGCCAGTTTAGTAATTATTTCAAAATTGAGACCTACATGTGATCTAAAACTTTTGATTTTATGCATGTTTTCACAAAACTTAAACAGCAAACCACCTCAAGCAAAGAGCAATTTTGTCAGAAACATCAGAAATCCTAGAAATAATTGGTCATTTTTTTGAAGTTGGTAAAACAAAAAACCTTGCACCGTTAAGAGCAATACAACTTGATGATCCTAGATTTTCAAGCTACAGTGATGTGCCACCTCTTGATCTAAAAGACTATGCAACAACAATTGCATTGCAAGAACTGCGGTTTGTTAGTATATCTGATTATGATTTTGAAATAAAAAACCAACGAGTTGATGTTTTTGGAGATAGTGCAGTGGTTACCTTTCAACTAAAACAAAGTGGAGTTCTTGTAGACAACTATAGTTTTAGAGGTCAGCATCTCTCTATGGAAAGCAGGGCGACTTTTGTTTTGGTAAGATCTCCTAGATGGAAGATTGTTCATATACACATGACCAAGATTTCTGACTAGACTGATGTTGCAGTTTTTGCCGATTGTTCTGTATTTTTGAGCTTGGTAAACAATTCATGTGCTTCTTTGACTGTTGCATTTTCATGAACTATTGCACGAACTGACTTTATCATTGAAACAGGATAGTCTGACTGCCAGATGTTTCGGCCCATGTCTACTCCAACAGCTCCTGCCTGTATGGCATCATAGGTCAATTGTAAAGCATCAAGTTCGTTGGCAAGCTTTGGTCCTCCGGCAATGATTACTGGTATTGGACAGCTATTTACTACTTTTTCAAAATTTTCGCAATAGTATGTCTTGACAAGATGCGCCCCAAATTCTGCAGCAATTCTGCAAGCAAGGGATAGGTATCTTGCATCACGCTTTTCAAGTTCTTTTCCAACTGCAGTTACTGCTAGTACTGGTATTCCGTATTCTTCACCCTCATCTACAAGTTTGCCAAGGCTAACAAGAGATTCATGTTCATACTGTGCCCCAACAAAGATTGAGAGAGCAAGTGCAGTCACGTTAAGCTTTATTGCTTCCTTGATTGATGTGGTGATTTTTTCATTTGAGAGATCCTTTCCTATGATACTTGATCCGCCAGACACTCTGAGAACTACTGGAACTGGAAAGTTTGCATCAACTGACGTGCGTAGCACACCACGTGTTAACATGAGAGAGTCGGCATATGGTAATAGAGGTTGAATGGTTTTGCGCGGAACTTCAAGTCTTTCTGTTGGTCCTAAAAAATATCCATGGTCTACAGCCAACATTACTCCGCGCCCGGTCTCTGGCTTGATTATTCTTGCCAGACGGTTTTTCATTCCCCAGTCCATTGTTTTCCCTTAAATTCAAAAAAGAAAGTTTGCCTTAGTTAAGCGTTTCTGAATTTGTTATGATTATTTTCATGGAATCATTTCCATGATGTGCGTATTCTAATGCTTTGTGAGAATCTGAAAGATCAAATTTGTGAGTGATTAATTTTTTTACATCTGTCTTTTTTTCTTGTATTAGCTTGAATGCATTTAACGTGTCTTTGTCCGACGCTGCATAGCTTGGTATGATAGTTATTTCTTTAGAGTACACTTTGCTCATATCGACAGAAAGTTTTGCGTCCTTTGTTGGCACTCCAAACAAAATTATGGTTCCACCTTTTCTAACAAATTCGATTGCCTGAGTTATTGCATTAAGATTTCCTGTCGCAACAATCGCTATGTCAACTCCTCGGTTTTCTGTTTTGGATAGAATTTTTTCGTTTGCATTAGGATCAGTTGATTTTATTGCTTCTGTTATTCCAAATTTTTTTGCAAAATCTAACCTAAACTCATTGACATCAAGACAGAAAACATCTCTTAATCCATAAACCTTGCACAACATTACATGCATCATTCCTGTTGGACCCACTCCAAATATTGCCGCAGAATCGTCATGTTTGACTTGGATCTTGTTCCATGATCTGACACAGCATGCAAGAGGTTCTATCATAGCAGCTTCTTCAAAACTCATCAAATCTGGTATTTTTATTACTCCGCCATGTGATACATTCCATTCTGGAACCACAAATTCCTCTGCTAGGCCACATGGCAAAAGATTTGTTTCAGAATATTTTTTGCACATGGTTTCATTACCATGTAAACAAAAGTGACAGGAATAACACGGTACATGATGATGCACAAAAACTCTATCTCCTTTTTTAAACTCTGTAACATTTTTTCCTACTTCGGACACTATGCCTGCGGGTTCATGACCAAGACGCATTGATGGTTGACTATATTGCCCGTAGATTTTTTCCAAGTCTGAACCGCAAACACCGCATGCCTGCATTCGTACCATGATGTCCCCATTGCTTATACTTGGCTTGTCGATGGTTCTTATCTCAACCTGAGATGGGTCTTTCACAAACGCAGCTCTCATGTCATTTTTCTATAAAACGTAGTATATGGATTAAACTCCAAGTATCTGTTTTAGCAATAATCTATAATCGACTTCACCTTTTTGACTTCCTGGCGAAGGCAATTCAAACACAAGTGGCGTTGATTTTTTTGCTCGTAATTCTGTTAACTTGTTACCAATGGTTTTTGAAATATCATCACTTACAAGTACCAATCCAATTGTGGAATCATTCATTAATTTTGTAATTTCTACAAGTGCTTTTTCAGGTGATTCGACAATTGTGCCTTGTACTCCTGCTAACTGAAAACTTGTCACAAAAACTCTGCTACCGACAGTGACTATGCGCACAAATCGCGTTTTTTTATTTGCCAATTTAACCCTTGTTATTTTCTGTCAATCTTTAATAGTGTCAAAAATAGAGCACGTTCATGAAGAAAATTCCTCCAACAAAACTCAAAGTCATGATGTTTGCTTTCTTGGGCACTGGAGTATGGGGAATAATACTTGGAAATTTTATTTTGTTTTCTTCATATGTTACAATGTTGGGAGTAGTCAACCTGGCACTTGGCGGATTTGTAGGATATCTTTTTCTGAATCCAAAACCTGAAAAAGAGAAAAAGGAAAAAAAGTAATATCACAAAAAGCTTCATCTTGCAAAATAGTATTAAGTTACATGTTGTATTACAAATTATGCAAGAAGGAGAAATTGCGTCAGACTTTGAACTACCTGCAAATGATGGTAGTCTGGTAAATCTAAGCTCCTACAGAGGACAAAAAAATGTGGTTTTGTGCTTTTATCCAAAAAACCATCTTTTTGCATGCCCTTCAAAAAAAGTGTTCAAAATGGCTGAAAGTATGATATTGGCACACCCTCAGATTCTTGCCTCAGGAACGGTACTTTTTGCAATATCCGTAGATACTGTAGAAGACCAAAAGAAATTCGTTGAAGAATATAAAATCCCATATCTTCATCTTAGCGACACAAAAAAAGTGGCTTGTAAGACTTATGCTGGCTTGAATTTAGCTGGTCTTGCAAAACGTTCAACGTTCATAATAAACAAAGAAGGAAAGGTTGTAAAAATTTTCAGGGACATAGATGTAGACTCTCATGGACAGAAAATTCTTGATGTTTTGAAAAACTTGAAGTGATTTTTTCTAGTTTTGGATTCAAACATAAATATTTAAAGATCTGCAATTAGAGTGGATTCGTGCTAGACTTAGTTGCAAAAAAATTATTCCTTACCAGAGGTAAGGGAGTACACGAAGATCAGCTAACAAGTTTTGAATATGCTTTGCGTGATGCAGGCATTGCTGGAACAAATCTTGTATTGATATCTAGTATATTTCCACCCAATGCCAAATTGGTTTCAAGAGAAGAAGGACTAAAATTGATAAGACCTGGAAGCGTACAATTTGTAATCTATGCACGACAGCAAAGCAATGAGCCACATAGGCTGATGGCAGCTTCTGTTGGCATTGCTCAACCTACTGACAAAAATAGGTACGGCTATCTATCAGAATACCATTCATTTGGTGAAACAGAAAAAGAAGCTGGCGATTATGCTGAAGACATTGCTGCACAAATGCTTGCCTCTTCACTTGGCATAAAATTTGATATCAACAAGAGCTGGGATGAAAAGCGAAAGCAATGGAAGATCTCAGGCGAGATATACAAGACAAGAAATATCACACAAAGTGCAGTCGGTGATGCCAAAGGGCGTTGGACCACTGTGTTTGCTGCAGCAGTATTACTTCTCTGATTTTGTTTTAGGTTTTCTAAGATACCAAAATATTGCAATCGCTGCTGCTATGCCTACACCAATAAGAACGTAAATCGAATCATCATTTGTTGGAGTTGACTGTGTTAATCCTCCAACATTGAATATCAAATCATTTTTTGACACTTCGGTCGTCTTTCCAAAAAGATATTTTCCTACTATCTGATCACCTGAATCAGGATCAAATAGCCACCCATTTCTTGTAAAATCTGATGGGTATTTTTCGCCGTCTTTTTCTAAAATAGGTACCAGTTCACTGGCGTGTCCTGCAACCTTCATTGTTTGATTTGATAAAACTACTACTTGTACTATGGAATTTAGTGGAAAGAATCCGCTGCTAAAATAGTTTGATCTTTGAAGCTTTTCAGTTTCAAAAAATTCAAGAGGGCTTATTGTTGCTAAATTCGGTTCTAATGGTTTGTCAATTGATACCTGAAGCTGATAAAGCGAAGAGCTACCTTGTGGTATGATTGAAAATGTCATAGAAGAAGATGGTTCTTCAGATATTTTTTTTGCAACATCCAAGAATCCTCCTGAATTTCTAATCTGTGATGGAATAAGTATGGTAGACAATCCTTCAAAAAGATACGACGTGTCTTGTTTTGTTATGGTGTATACTGCAGAAACAATTCCTTTTCCAGAAACTACTCCAGACGTTTCGAGTTCTTTGTTTATCTTATCATCAACATGTATGAAAACGGAAT
>DATIDL010000083.1:0-4723 GCA_035456305.1 Nitrosopumilaceae archaeon | reverse complement strand
TTCCTGTTGCACTAGAACAGTTTGAATCAAATCCGGATTACTACAAATCAAGATACGACGCGACAATATCTTGGATAGAAAAGTACAACCATGCCATAATAAGCAATGGTCCGTTTTACCTTGAGAGTTATTCGCCTGAGGCAAGAACCATTACGATACGGTCTTTTGATGATCCTACATACCCGTTTGAAGCAGGCCACTGGAAAGAATTTGAGAATGTAAACCTTGCAAAGATAAACAATGCCGAGGTGCCAAGCGTCGTATCTGTTGGGGAAAAGATAACCATCTCAGTCTCTACAAGTGAAAACTCTTCACTTTACTATTACTTTACAAATGCTGACGGCAAGGTGGTGGATTCTGGCATGGAAAAGTCATTTGATGGAAAAATAGATATCATTCTATCAGAAGAGGAAACTACGCTTTTCAGTATAGGCGCAAATGATCTGATGCTATTTGCAGTCTCGGACTCTGCATTAAGACCAGACATTTTTCAAACCAGCTTTTTGGCTGTTACTGATAAAACACAAATGCCTACTTTGAGTCTTGACGTAGGCTCTGAAGCACTGTATGTGGAACCAAACTATCTGTTGATATTTGGAGTTGTGGTTGGAATAGTAGCAATAATACTTGTACTGAAACGAAAAAGGAAACAATCCTAGATGTTATTAACCAAACTGGAATAATGAAAGCAAAATGAGTTTCAAAAAATACCTTCTGACAAGAGCGATAACAATGTTTGGTGTTTTGATGGCTACGCTTTTGGTTACGGTAGCACTTGTAGGCTCCAACATGGACAGCATCCTAAAACAAGGCATTGCGATAGATATACGCCAGCAAATAACTGAGAACTCGTCTCTTGTTGGCAGCTTCAAGACTCCCGAAGATTTGGAACTTTTTATCACGTCGCAAGTTGATGACAGAATAAAGTCATTGGGACTTGATCAACCGTGGCATTCGCCGCAAAGACTGGGTCTTACAGTTTACAAAATACTTACACTTGATTTTGGACATGCGACGTTTCTTACAAGCGATTCTGGTTCGTCTGATGTAAAAGACATCCTGCTTGAGAAATTGCCTCGCACAATTCTGCTTTTTACTACTGCAACAGTGATAATCTCTCTCATTGGAATCTTTCTTGGAGCATTTTCAGGCAACAAGATCAACTCAAAAATTGATAGACTGACCTCTACTTTTGCAGTAGTAAGCAGCAGCTTTCCAGTTTGGTGGATAGGCATGCTGATGATCTTTGTTTTTGCGTTTGCTTATCAGATATTTCCAGCTAGGGCAACTCCTCTGATCCCAGCAACAGATCCTGGGTATATCGGTGCATTACTATATCACATGACACTCCCACTTGTTACAATAGTTCTGATAGGTTTTGGCTCATGGGCATATCTTGTAAGAAACTTTCTGATTGGAGTCTTGCAGGAGGATTTTATCATGGCAAAAAAAGCCATAGGAATTCCTGAGAAAAAAATTCTATACCGACATGCGCTTAAGAACGCGGCTCCTCCCATAGTCACGGTTCTGGCACTGAGTCTTTCAGGCTCGCTTGGTGGCGCCATAATAACAGAAGCAGTGTTTGATTGGCCTGGAATGGGGCGACTATACTACGAAGCAATAACTGTTCTTGACCTGCCTGTGATAATTGGCGCAACCTATGTCTTGACTGCATTTTTTCTTGCTAGTGTGTTTGTAGCTGATATCTTGTATGGATTTTTTGATCCAAGGGTGAGAACAGGGTGAGTATGTCAAACCAACTCTGGAAAGAGTTTTCAAAAAATAAAGTTGGAATGGTGGGGATCGGAATACTGGTATTTCTTTTTGGAATATCTGCATTTGCCGTAATTACAATTCCTGTAGAGACCTTCAAAGAATGGAATAATCCAACAAGCTGGATAACCTATCCGAAATCATCGCTCCCATCTTGGGTGAATTATTTTCTCTCAGAAAAAATTCCAGAACACAAGATACTAAATCCGTACAGATCGTCTCAAGTGTCTGGAGATGTACATGTTGTCTCAGAAAGCTTTGTAGTCGACTATCAGTATGATGGATTTCCTAGCGATTTTATCTATGAATATTCTGCAAAATATGCCGGCGCACCATTGTTACAAATCTCAGTGATGCGTCCAGACGGTTTGGAAATGGGCCTTGTTTCTATGTCTATTCCAAAATCAAAAACTGAGACTGAATATCATGAGCTGGTGTTTTCAACAGATGATTCCATGAAAAAGAACATCAGAAAACATACTGGTAATTTTGGGTTTCAAACTGACACGCTTTCTTCAGAAGATATTGTTTTTTCTGACAAAAATACCAACAACATATTGAAAGGACGATACATATTCAAAGTAAATTTTTATGATGCTGATTCAAAAATATCGATAGATAATTCAAGATTGATCCTTGGGGGCAAGGTCTATGGGCTTGTGGGAACTGACGATCTTAGACGTGATTTAATGATTGGTCTGATGTGGGGCACTCCACTTGCATTGTTCATAGGAATTGCAGTGGCTGTTGGTTCTGTTGTAATTGGTTTGATTTATGGAGTCTTTGCAGGCTACAAAGGAAAAAGAACAGATGAAACAATGATGCGCTTTAATGATGTGATATACGCACTTCCTGCACTGCCGCTTTTGATAATTCTGGCTGTGACTGTGGGCAATACCATATTTTTGATTGTTGGATTTTTGATGATTTTTGGTTGGGTCGGTGTAGCAAAAGTTTCAAGAAGCATGGCACTACAAATCAAAACACTACAGTATGTCGAGGCGTCAAAGATTATGGGACAAAAAGACATTAAAATAATTTTTAAACACATTTTGCCGCAGCTTTTGCCGTATACTTTTGCCAGCATTGCAATCTCTGTGCCTGCAGCCATAACAACAGAGGCAGGTCTTAGCTTCTTGGGACTGGGAGATCCTACGTTTCCAACATGGGGTCAGATACTGCATGATGCAAATTCGTTTGGTGCAGCAGCACGCGGACTGTGGTGGTGGATCTTGCCTCCTGGAATAATGATTGCGCTAACGGGTCTTGCGTTTGTGTTCATTGGTAATGCCATGGATACAATAGCCAATCCTAGACTAAAGCGCTAGGGCTTGAACTGACGAATTATTTTGATTGTTTCATCGTTTAGTCTTATTGTGTATGCCGCAGCATTTGGATCTGTATCATTTGCGAGTGATTCTGCAAATTGTGTCTTGTCTCTACCTCTTTCATACATTCCACCTGTCTCTTTTACACAGAGCGGAAATTTTTGCATTCTAAGACCATTTTTAGTAAGATGATCTATGAACTTTTTGTAATTTTCAATAGAATACCAATCAAAGTTGGTTTCCTCACAAGCCATTATCCATGTATCTATCGAATTTTGAAATAAGGCTTTTTTTCGAAGCTCCTCAAGTGTCATGATGTTTTTTTAAGTATTGCTTACTAAAAGTCTGCTCTTTTCATCTTAGAGCCGCATCTTGGACAAGAGCCGCCTTTGTATTTGTTGTTGCATGTCAGACAGATGTATTTTACTCCTTGACTTTGACCAAAAAATCCTCCACCCTCTCCGAAACTTCCCATTCTTTTCATTGCACGCCTTCGAAGGAAGAGTGGGAACGCTATGAAAATTGCCAAAGCTGCAATCAGTCCATATGGCCATGGTAATAGCATTTGTAAGCCAATGCTAACTGCAAGAGATGCAAACAGGAATATCAAATATGACTTGTAATTTATTGCTGACAATACTTGTTTTGCTTGTAAAAAGCTTATAAGTTTTTGTCATAATTTTCCTAAACTATCGTTATTGGAATACTGTTTCCATCTCTATCGTAGGCAAATATGTCTTCATCTTCATATGGTGATTTTACAATTATTGAAACAAGACCAAAAAAATTATGCAGATCTGTGACAGACGGACGAGCAGAGCCTGTTGGATGTGAATGAACTGTTCCTACATAGCTCGGATCAAATGGCAAAAAGGAATGTGGGAATCCTGCAAAAGTAGGTCCACTGTGAGAAAATGGGGGAATGACCAATCTGTCTATAGTAACTTCACCTTTTTTTGATTTTCCACGAAGAATTAGGATTCCTTCATTTGGATGATTCATCTTGCAATACGACAAGATCCCATCCCGGGCATCTTTTTTTAAGAAAATTGTACGCTGAAAGTTAGTTTTTTTGAAAATCATAATCCTAATCTTGGATCTTTAAATTTACTTTAGCTAAAAGAATGTTTGACAGCTTTTTCTCTATATCTGACGCAAGCTGTGGTATTGTCTTTGTATTTTCTTCAATTTCTTTTTCTAATGATGATAGTTTTGACTCTTCATGAGATTTTTCATCTATTGTCTTGGAAAGCAGTTTCTCATTTTCTTCTAATTTCTTTATGTCAAAAATACTCAAACTGTTTTCCAAAGAGGATAGTTTTTGTGAGAATTTTTCTTTGATTCGAATAAACTCGCCTAGTTTTTGTATTGTTTCTTCGATTTGTTCGACTGCTTTTTGTGAGTCTTTTACAGATACATTCCCTGCAACAACGCCTTTTACTACTGACTGTAATATTTGTACGATTGAATCTTTATTTTCATTCATGATCATCTCCGAAGGCTCTGCAATGAGGTCTTCCATGATCTTTTTGAGTGATTTATCAAGTGATGAGACATAGCTGTACTTTCCAAGCGGTCGTGATATCTTTGAAAACTGTGTATCTATCTCAAACTTTATCTTG
>DATIDL010000082.1:0-16906 GCA_035456305.1 Nitrosopumilaceae archaeon | reverse complement strand
GATCCAAGACAGGACAAGAAGAAACTTGATGAATAATTGTTTCCAAGCCATTATGCTATATCGCTTTCTGGTGAACCCACCATGTATCCAAAGCTTCCTCAGCTGATAAGATATTTGAAAACATTGCCTGAAACAAAATCAATCTTTCTAGTTACAAATGGACAAGAACCAGAAATGATACAGAGATTACAAGATGAAGATGCATTGCCTACACAATTGTACCTTTCTACAAATGCACCAAATGAAGAAACATTCCAGGCAATCAACAAACCAAGATACAAGGATTCATGGGAAAGATGGAATACTACTCTTGAAATGCTTCCAAAGTTAAACACCAGAACCGTAATTAGAATGACTTTGATCAAAGACTATAATGCTAAAGAGGATTTGATTCCGGAATTTGCTCGTATGCTCAAACGCGCTAGTCCACACTTCATAGAAGTAAAATCATACATGCACGTAGGGCGTTCTACTAACAGGCTTGACTATTCAAATGTGTTAGAAATGGATGAAGTCAGACACTTTGGCAGCAAGCTTGCAAAGAGTAGCGAGATCTTTTCAGTCATGGATGAAAGCATCATGTCCAGGATAGTAGTACTTCAAAACCAAGACAGACTCATCGATCGTTGGATTTCCGCTCATGCAAATACCAATTAGCAAATTTTTTTAGTGCAAGATATCTGTGTGAAACAAAATTTTTGTTTTCTAGTTGTGCGTATGTCTTTGTTTGTCCCTCTGGAATAAAGATTGGATCGTATCCCCATCTTTTTCCCATTAATTTTCTTGCAATCTTGCCATTTACAACCGCTTTAAAAAATAAAACATCTTCTGTTGATTCACAGTATGCTATAACAGATTGAAATGTAGCCTTTCTTTGTGATTTTAATAACTTTAAGATTCCTGCATTTCCAAGAGTCTTGAATGCGAATGACGAATATGGGCCGGGAAACCCATTTAGAGAATTTATGAAAAGCCCATCATCTTCAACTATAACAGGACGTGAGCACTGTAAGAATGCATTTTGTGCCTTGTGTAATGCAATTTCTTCAAGTGTGTCTGCCTGAATTTCTTCCAGATTGCACTTGAAAAATTTCAAATCAACTCCAAATTTGGATAGGACATCTTTGGCTTCTTCGTATTTGTTTTTGTTTGAAGATGCAAATAATATACTAGACAACGTTTGCGTATCTTCCCCTTCCTTCTATAATTGAAACCTGTGAGAGGACTCTGTTCTGTCTTGATTCCCCTACAATTTTTTTGTATCCCTCTAGAAAACCAGCCCAAGATTTTTCCATAATATCCGCGTGTGCACTGTTTAGTATTTCTTTGAAAAGCCTCAAATCTATTGCATGATCCTCAATTTTTTCTGTTCTCTGGGCAAGTCCAAAATCAATTACAAATACTTTATCATTCAATACAATAAAGTTCGAAGTGGTAAGATCACCATGCATAATTCCATTGTTGTGTAATGTGCCTACTATTTTACCAATGTCCCTACATGTTTTAATCACACTAGATTTTGGTAGATCTCGTACAAGATTTCCGGATATGTGTTGCATGTATATTCTACATGCTTTTGTGTCAACACAATATACAATTGGAGAAGGTATTCCAAATGACTTTACATCAGATATGATACTTGATTCACGTATGGTCCTGTGCTCTCTAATTCTTTTATCAAGTATTGAGTTTCGATAGTCTTTTTTTTCTCTAATTTTGAGGATTGATTTTTTTCCATTCCACAAAGTAAGATAGATATCAGCTTCAGCGCCTTTTTTTAGTAATTTCATTAGAGTTATAACTTGTAGGTAGAGATTAAAACCTAGTTATGGAAGATTCAGAAAAAAAGATCATTCAAGAAGATTGTTCTGAAGACTCCATGGGTAGCGGAATTCTCACACTAACAAACATGAGAGTTGCTTTTGATAAAACTAAAGGCAGAATAGCTGACTTTACAAAAAAAATTGGTGATACAGTGATTGACGTACCTCTAAATCAAATCATATCAGTTGGAAGAGAGGGTTGGCTAATTAAAAAAATTTGGCTAAAGGCAAAGACACCAGATGGAGAAAAGACCTACAAGTTTGGAGTCTATAACACCAAAAAGTGGCTTGAAACACTACAGGAAACAATAGCACAAAACAAGAACTAGTAAGGCACTTCAACAGTATCCAATCGCCATGATTGTTTTACAAATGTTTCATCTAGCGATACACCAGATTTGTATGAAGATTCTAACAACCCAGTCCATGAGATTTGAGAGCCACAGTCACCAGCATATTGTTTTGGAGAAACAAAGAATTTACAGCCTTGTCTTTTGCATACGCTTGTAAGAATCTCAGATAGCCTTCTATTTGCAGCAACACCACCTACAATAAGCAGTTCTTTTTTTCTTGTAAATGAAAGCGCACGCTCTACTGCCTCACCAATCATTGCAAATGCAGTTTCTTGTAATGAAAAACATGCATCCTCAAGACTCTTTGATAACACATGCTTTGTTGCAGAAAGTAAACCAGAAAATGACACATCGTTTCCTTTCACTACATATGGAAGAGGAAGATAGTTGTTAGATTTCAAAGCAAGCTCTTCAATTTTGTTTCCGCATGGAGATGCAAATCCAGCAGATCTCCCAAGTTGATCTATCAGTTGGCCAAGTGTAATGTCTAATGTCTCTCCAAAGACTCTCCATTTTTTTGATAAAAACGCCAAGATCATTGTATGTCCTCCTGATACAAGCAACACCAAAGGATCTTTTGCTCCAGTCAACATCTTGCCAAGCTCAATGTGACCAATGGCATGATTTACTGGATACACAGGAATGTTATAATAAGATGCAAGAGAACGAGCTACAACAGCACCTATTCTCAAACAAGGTCCAAGTCCAGGACCAGCTGCGTATGATATTATATCAAGATCAGTTATTTTGACATCGGCGTTTTGTAAACACTCAGAAAGTACAATTGGAGAATTTTCTGCATGGTGTCGTGAAGCTTCCCTTGGGTGAATTCCCTCACCATCAGGTGGACGATAGATCTTTCTGACATCAGAAAGAATTTTTCCATGCTTACCGGTTTTTTCTAATATAGCGCATGAAAATGTATGTGCTGTACTTTCAATTCCAAGACCTAACATGTTATCCCCTACTTAGTGTTGAGACTATTTTTATTACATCTCCATTTTTTAATTGATGCTGGGCACCAATTCGTTGTTTTGTCTTTACGTCTACGGCATGCAAGAATCCCTTTGCCAAGTCTGCATGTATCGTGGCAGCAAGATCTTTGGCAGTAGAACTTGGCGGTAAAAGCCTAGCATCAGGCAACACCTCACCGTCTTTGTTTGAAAGTTTATTCTCATCTTCTACAGGATACACCACAATTAGTTTAAGAAGTTCAAAACAGGCTGCGTTCAGAGCTTGCTGCACCCCAGTAGTTTCAATTTTTGAGAATACCATTTTAACAAGATCGAGTGCTTTTTGTTGTTGAGGATTCAGACTAACGCCGTCTTTTATTTTAAAAGTCTTGTCTCCTGGCAGATAATCAATTAGACCTCCTTTTGATGCTTTTTTTAAAAGCAGTTCAGTCTCTGCGCTACATGCTATAGCCAATCTATCTTTTCTTAGCTTTTCAAATATGCTCAAATCGTGGCACAAATCAGCTTTATTTGCTGCAATAAGTACTGGCCTCGTATTTTTTCTCAGTTCTTTTACAAATGCAAACAAATCAGAATCTTTCCAGTCTGCAGGTTTTCTTGTTTGCAGATTCAGATGTTGGATCACAATCTCTACATCATATTCTTTGATGCCCAGTCCACTGAATCGTTGTGCTATTGCTTGGACAAGTTTTGCACCTTTGCTTTCCATTTCTCTTGTTAATTTCTGCCATTCGCGCTGCAGAATTTGTTTCATCCATTGATCAAATTCTTCCTCAACAAACTTTACATCCTCCATTGGATCATGCGTTCCTACAGGAACTGAATGACCTTGAATGTCTGTAGAACCAGAGATGTCGACAACATGAATTAGTACTTCTGCCTGTCGCGCGTCATCCAAAAACTTGTTACCAAGTCCTTTGCCCTCATGTGCTCCTGGAACAAGACCAGCTACATCAATTAATTTTATTGGAATGAACCTTGTTCCATTAATGCATAAAGGATGTTTGTGATTTATTCCAAAGTGTTTACATGCACACTCTGATTTTACGTATGATATTCCAACATTTGGTTCTATAGTTGTAAATGGATAGTTTCCTATCTGAGCTGTGGTTTCAGTTACCGCTGAAAAGAAGGTGGATTTCCCAACATTTGTCTTTCCAAGCAAACCAATTTGCATGACCAATTATCTAATCCATGCTCTTATTAGTATTGCAGAAATCGTTTAATCCACTTTGAATTGATAACAGAGTATGTCAAAAGTGATAACTGGGAGTCCCGGAGTAGGAAAGCATACAGTTGCCAAACAACTTGCCAAAAATCTTAATTTGGAAATAATCGACATAAACAAAGTAGCCATTGAGGAAGGAATCTTTGAAAAGAAAAATGAAACGCTAGATGTCGATGTCAAAATATTAAAAAAAATAATCACAAAGAAAAATACAAAAAATTCTCTTATTGTGGGACATTTGGCTCCTTATGTTGTATCAAGAAAACAAGTTGATGTCGCAGTTGTTCTAAGAAAAAATCCATATAGTCTCTCTTCAATATATAAAAAAAGAAAATACAGTTATGAGAAATCAATTGAGAATTTGGGTAGTGAAATTCTTGGGGTCACATTATATGATGCAATAAACGAATTTGGTCCTGATAAAACTTTTCAGATTGATACTACTCTCAAGTCAGTGTCTACAGTTGTAAAAAAAATAGCGGATCTTTTCACTAAACATATCTTTCAAGAAGATGAAGTGGATTGGCTGAGCCTTATTTCTGAAAAAAATGACTTGAGACGATTTTTCCCCTACTAGCTTCAAATAACGCATGAATGATGATATTGTAAAATGTTTGAAATAAAAAAAAGTGACCTTGCGGGAAGGATAGGCATATTACGCACAAATCATGGCGAGGTTGAGACTCCCGCGTATGTGCCCGTGGTTCATCCCGTAAAGCAAGCCATCCCAGCAAAAAAAATGCGTGATATGGGTTTTGATCTTGTCATAACAAACGCATACATCACATTAAACAATTATGGGCAAGAGGCAATCAAACGCGGCATTCATAGCATAATAGATTACGATGGAGCAGTGATGACAGATTCCGGTGGATATCAAGTACTCGAATACGGCAAAGTAGATGTAGAAGCAAAAGACATGGCAAATTTTGAACAGGAAATAAAAACAGACATTGCAATTCCACTTGACAGACCAACAGGATATGGTCTTTCTAAAAAAAAGGCAAGATCATACGTCGAACATACTTTGAAAGTATCAAAAGAAACTCTAGAGCAAAGTGAAAAAAATGGTCAGATCTGGGCAGGACCAATTCAGGGTGGGGAACATTTTGATCTTGTAAAGAGATCAACTAAAACCCTTGTTGAGTATGGATTTGAAATGCTTGCACTTGGCAGCCCAGTTGAATTTATGGAATCATATGAATACAAGCTCCTTGCAAAAATGATAATTACTGCAAAAAAACAGATGCCTGATTCTATTCCTTTACATCTTTTTGGAGCGGGACATCCAATGACAATTCCGCTTGCGGTTGCACTTGGCTGTGACACATTTGATTCTGCGTCCTATATGCTGTATGCAAGACATGACAGATACATTACTGAAGATGGAACTGTCAGACTTGATGAGATTGCATATTTTTCCTGTACTTGCGAAGTCTGTGTAAAATACACACCAAAAGAAATGCGTGCACTTGAAAATAATGAGCGTGCAAACAAGATTGCACTACACAATCTGTTTGCCATAAAGGCCGAAGTAGACAGAGTAAAGCAAGCCATACACGATGGCAGGCTATGGGAGTATGTAATTAAAAAGGCACATTCACATCCCAAATTATTTGAAACCATATCCACTTTTGTAGAGAATTCTGATTATTTTATTGATAGAACACCCAGATTCAAAGAGAAGGCAGTATTTCTGTTTTCAAAAGAGGACCAATTTAGACCGGAAGTAGCAGCTTTTCATAGGATGGCTCGTAAATTTAAAACAAAAAAAGACACCCTTGTCGTAATACCTGATGGAACCATGAGACCTTTTTATCTTTCTGGGGAATACAGCAAACTGAGAAAGAAGTTTATAAAAAAATCTCAAGATGTTCAGTTCTGTCAATTCAATCCATTTCTTGGAATAATCCCACTTGAAATCTCAGACATGTATCCTGCATCACATTATGTCATGCCAAGAATGCAATATGATTATACAGAATTTCCAGAGTTTACAAAAACATGGAAGACATTTTTTTCAAATAACAACTTTAAAACGATTTATTTGGCAAAAGACGAATTTATAAAAAATCACGCAAAAATACTTCCAAAGAAAATCAAGAAAATACCTATCAGTAGGTTCTAAAAATAATAAAAAAGAGTTGCGAACAGATTCCGCTTATTTGCTTAATGCGGCGTCTTCTGCCCAGCCTTTTATGAATACACCGTTCTTGTGAAGAGGTACTGGTTGACCAGCTGTGTAAGTCATTGGTCTCATCCAAAAGATTGACTTTGTTGGACAAACTCCGATGCATGCACCGTCTGAGATGCATCTTTCTGGATAAAAGACAAATGCTTTACCTCTCTTCCAACCCTCTACGGGTTTGACACGGAGTACATCAGGACCAAGAGAAGTACAGATCTCTACGCATAGTGCGCAGCCTATACATCTTTGTTCATCTATGTCTGGAAGTATTGCTATTGGCATTTTTGCTTCTGGATGATCATCCTTCGGTTGCTATTTAAACCATCTGTAAAATCCATAACAGGGTTATAGAATTTTTTCAATAACTTTTGAAAAATAAAAAACAAAGAGTAATTGATATGTGTAACTACTTTTTGGACTGTCTAATAGCGTCGATTTGACCGCTAGTAACCCAGTCGAGTAATTCAGCAGATGATGGATTTAGATCGCCCTTTTGATTCATCATATTGTGTACCCAAACCCAATTTATCTGATTTAGTAATGGCTTGTTTCCCTCATCGCCCTTTCGAACTTTATCTCGAAGGTCTTTTGGGATAGTATTCCACCATTGTTCGAAGGTTCTACCCATGGACAGATCATCTTTATTTGAT
Organism: Nitrosopumilaceae archaeon; assembly: GCA_035456305.1. Taxonomy (GTDB): domain Archaea; phylum Thermoproteota; class Nitrososphaeria; order Nitrososphaerales; family Nitrosopumilaceae; genus UBA8516. Next base: position 9,690 of record DATIDL010000082.1, on the reverse strand, counting down.
CTAATTAAGTCTTTTGTAAATTATCTAAATGATATAATGATGTCTCAAAAACGCTAAACGTTTAAAGGCCCACAGAAAGGATGTTGAATTCTTGCAGGTTAAAGTTCTTGGCGCCGCCCAAGAGGTGGGCCGATCGGCATTCCAAGTTAATTGTGATGGTGCAAATTTCCTTTTAGATTATGGAGTATTTTTAGGAAAAGAGCAGCAGTATCCATTACATGTTAAACCCCGAGACATTAATGCAGTAGTTATAACTCATGCACATCTGGATCACTCAGGATATGTACCATTTCTTTTTGTAAGTGGTGGATGCGATGTGTATGCAACACCGCCAACATTAGATCTTTCAAGACTTTTAATTGAAGACATGATCAGACTAGGAAAAAATTTCTTGCCGTTTGAAATGAAAGAAGTTTCTAACATGATGATGCGTTCTAAAGAGATAGGATATAGAGAAAAAATAAAACGCGGTAATGCATCGTTTGAACTTTTAGAATCCGGACATGTTATTGGAGGAGGCGCAGTAGTTGTAGAATCAGGAAATAAGAAAATCTATTACACAGGTGACATAAATCCAAGAGGCTCACGCATGTTACGTGAGGCAGATCTGGATTTTGGCGAGGTCGATTTACTAATAACAGAGAGCACCTATTCACAAACAGAGCAAACACCACGTAACGAAACCGAGGAAAAATTCATAGAATTTGCCTATGAAGTACTAGATAGGAAAGGTTCTCTTTTTGTACCGTCGTTTTCAGTAGAAAGATCTCAAGAAATTGCATGTGTCTTGAAAGATGCCAAATTTAAACACAAAGTGATCATGGATGGAATGGCTGTGAAAGTAAATGAAATAATGCTTCGTTATCCAGAATATCTTCGCGACCCAAAGGTGTTTGCAGATGCAATCCATCAGGCATTGTGGATAAAAGGCGAAAGTGAACGAAAAAAAGCACTGAATGAACCGTGTGTAGTAATATCTCCAGCTGGAATGCTTGTTGGTGGCTCTGCAGTATATTATTTGCAACAGCTTGCGCTTGATAAGAAAAATGGAATCGCACTAGTATCATACCAAGGCGAAGGAACTCCCGGCAGAAAATTACTTGAGACAGGTCGTGTCAACATACGTGGAAGAGATGTAAAGGCAGAATCTGAAGTAAGACAGTTTGAATTCTCAGGCCATGCAGATAGAAATGGTCTTTTTGAAATCATCAAGAAAATAAAAGGAAATCCAAAAATTTTGACAGTTCATGGGGACAAAGACTCTTGTGTCAAGTTTGCCGAAGAAATACATGAAAAATTTGGATTTGATGCCATGGCTCCAAGTGCTGGCGAGACAATCACTGTTTGAAATGCAAGAAATTACAAAAATAGATTTAGACAATACCATTAATAGCGGTCAGGTTTTTTTGTGGGAAAACATTGATGGAATTTGGTACGGTATAAACGGAAAAGAGGTGTTTATGATAACTCAGAATCCATTCAAGATAATTTCTTCACAGAAAAAACCAACTGACCTTTTCAGAGACAATGACAATATGAAAAAAATTCTTTCAGACATAAGTAAGGATAGTTTAGTCAGATCTACCACTTTTCAATTTCCTGGATTAAGATTGATGCGGCAGGATCCATTCCAATGCTATATTTCTTTTATTTGTTCTTCAAATGCATCAATACCAAACATTAAACAAATGTTAGAGAAGATATGTAAAAAATTTGGTAAAAAAATTAATTTTTGTGGTAGAAAGTTTTTTACTTTTCCTGAACCTGAAAAACTTGCCAATGCCAGTTTGAGAGATTTGTTATCATGCGGTCTTGGATTTAGAGCAAAATATGTAAAGAGTGCATCGCGCGCTGTTGTCTCTGGAAAAATAGATTTTGATGTATTAAAAAAATCAGATTACAAGACTGCCAAGGAAAAACTTGAAGAAGTCTATGGTATAGGAGATAAGATCGCAGATTGCATACTTTTGTTTTCACTTGAAAAGATCGAAGCATTTCCTATAGATAGATGGACTCTAAGAATATTACAAAACTATTATGCAAACAAATTTCAGAAAATCATAGGCAAATCACTTACTAAAAAAAAATACATGAACCTACATGAAAAAATTGTAGAATATTTTGGTCCTTATGCAGGATATTCTCAACAATTTCTTTTCAAAATGGAAAGAGAACTAAACAACAAAAAATGGTTGTAAAAAGCTCTTAATATGGTGGTCCTATGCCCAATTCTTGGGCCTGTAGCTCAGCATGGACAGAGTGCTGGACTTCTAATCCAGTGGTCAAGGGATCGAAGCCCTTCGGGCCCGCTTTTGTTCACAAGTTATTTATTTTCATAATAAGACGCATACAACATGAAGGATGTTGAATTGGCACTTGAAAATAAAAACATAATTCCATTCACAGAGATAAAGGGCAAAATCCAAGTCAGGTATCCAGGAAGATATGACGGAGTTGTAATAAACACACAAATCTCAAATTCAAACCAGCTCATAGTATACAAGTCATATAATGACAAACCCATCTCACAAAATCTTTCTAGACTGTTCATAAGCAAAGACCATATGCCTGATAACAAGGCGGAATTTACTGCAGCAATAGAATTCAAACCAACCGAATCTCATGACGTAAAGTTTCGTGTCTCTATAATTCAAGAACATAAAGAAATTGAAAGTGACGTATTATTTGCTAAACTAGTGGTTTAGAATCTGGCCTTTGTAATTACCAGTTTACCCTTCATCCATGGATGCGGTTCACAGTGATATTCTATCTCAACTTCGGGTTCTGTAAATAAGAATTCGTACCTTTCACCTGGTTTTACTACACCGAGGGAACCAAATTTGCCACTGTACTTGTCAGTATATTCATGACCAGCATCAGCTGTTACAGTGTGTGGGGTCTCATCAATATTTTCCCAGACAACGTGATTATCAATTCCAAGTTGTATATTTACTAATTTTGGTACAAAGTTATCTTGCTGTTCTGGACTTGAAGAGCCTTTTATCATGTTGATGAGGTTCTCTGCTTCAACAGGATTAAGTACTTCTTCTGAAATTTTTGGTTTGGCAGTAAGTTCCGGAATATAATATAGTTGGTAATATGAAATTCCAACAGCCAACCCAATTACCATCGCAATTATTCCTATTCCATATGCATGGCTTGATGTTGGGGTACTCAACAATTCTTGGTGCTTTTTGCTAGTCTTATAAAGCTATTTGATGAAAATTTAATTATTTTATAATTTTTTAATTTCAGACGGATCAGCATTTATTTTATTTGTTGTATCCACTGTAGAAATCGTTTTTATTTCTGGAGCAGTTGGTTTTGGTGCAGATGGTTTTGAATCTGATGTTTTATCTTTTTCTGGAAGTTTTGTAGTTGGTTCAACACCAATTGGTTTTGGAATTTCTTTTGCAATTGCTGGTGGTGGAGTTGGAATCTTCTTTGCCTCATTCATTCCGTATCTATACACATGGAACAAGCCTGCAAACACAAGCAGGATCAACCCTGTAAGAAAGAGCGAAAAGTTGTTCATGCCAGACAATGCAGCGTTGTATGCAGCAATGTTTAGGTATACTTGGAATCCTAAAAGTGCGACTATCAGCCAATTTATCCACTTTGCAGAGAGGTTTATTTGCGCTACTTTTTGTGGTCCCTTTGATGCAGCAAGCTTTGCCTTTCTTTCTGCTTCTTTTGACATTTTAATCATCATATAGGAGAATCCAAATCCTAGTGGTACAAGCAATATCATTACCAGATAGAAGAATATTGGATCTATGACCAGTCTTTCAACAAGTGGCATTGTTGTATCTGGCGAGATATAGAATCCCCAGTATGTAGTTACCATGATTTGCGCAATTCCGGTGATACCAAATGCAGTTACCATTGGTCTGTCTTTCCAAGAAAATTTCTTGTATCTATCAATAAATGGCGTGATAAGCAGTGCTAGAATGAACAACCCTGGCCAAGCTACTCCGGTTACAAACTTGTCGTACTGTGTTCTAAGAAATGCATAGAGTCCTGTAAGATACCATTCAGGCACTGTGATTCCTGGCGGTACCGTAGGTTCAAACTTGAATCCTAGATCAACAGGAAATACTCCTCCCGTAATCAATATGGCTCCAGAGATTGCCATAACCATCGGTACATCAAATACTAGAAATCTTGGCATGTGAACTGCCATCAAGCCAAGCATCACAATTGGAAGTACGAATACGTGTTGAGCATAGAATCTTAGTACAAAGTCAGCAAATCCAGAACCAAACATAGCATCACGTATGGTTGGTCCTGCAATCGGTATCGAGTTTGTAAGTGATGCAGCTATGCTAATTGCAAGCTCTGCACGCTCGCTAAATATTATATCATATCCTGTAAAGGCTTCAAGTATTGTTACTGTTCCAAGTATGACTCCTGTTACCCAGAGTATCTCGTTTCTTATCTTGTATCTTCCGCTAAAGTATTGATAATACATGTGAAGAATTGCCAAAAGAACCATTGCGTTTGATGCGTGATAGTGAATATTTCTTAGATGAAACCCAAATGGAACGTTATTGTTTATTTTTTCTACACTGTCCCAAGCTCTGTCAAGTATCGGTTCATAGTAGAACATCAAGAGCGCTCCAGTGATTCCAAGGATTATGAAAGTGACAAATGTAAGCATGCCAAGGAATCCAAACGGACTTACAAATCGCGCAGGAAATGAAAACTTTGTACCGATGAATACTGTTCTGTCTATTCCATCCCACACCCAGTAGAGGAAATCTACTAGACCGTTTCTACGCTTTAATGAAACGACCATATCCTACAACTCCGTTTTCATTTACACTCCATTTCGCTGGAGAGATATACAAAAACCCCTCGTTATCTGCTTCAAGTGTTAACCGTGCAAGAGTATTAGATGGTGGAGCTTGAAGAGAGGCTGGCCCTGCAAATGCTTGTCCAGTAAGTACATTATACATACTCCCATGGCACGGGCATTCTCCTCTCCTTCGTCTTTCCTCGGGCCAATATTTCCACAAACACCACAAATGTAAACACACCATACTATAAGCTCTAAAAGCAGTAACATCCTTTGCATCACCACCAACTTCTGATGGAAGTCTGATAAATTGCCACTTTCTAAAGGCTTCTTCATCTAAAACTCTGTCTCCTGTTTTTGGATATGTGATTACTTCTGCATGGTTTACTGGAAAGGTGTTAACGTTAGCCTGTGTATCATCAGGAAGAATGACTTTGGCTTTGTCCAAAGAAGCAGTATCTGGATTGGGCATGAATTTCCCCCAAGGTATAAACGGAGTAAATGTAAGTGCAGTTCCTGCTACGCCCATAAGCTTTAGAAAATCTCGTCTGGACAGTGTACCCTTGGCACTAGAATCCTGTTCAGACATCTAAGCTTCCGTTTTTGAAAAATTGCATATAAACCTTGTTCTAGTTTTTCTTCGAAATTTTGATTTTCTTTAAAGTGATTAGTAAAGCAATTGTTGCGATCGCAATTCCAATCAGTATTCCTTCAAGAAGAATAAAGCTTTGATCAGGAGACGTTATTGGATTTTCAAACAATTGGTTGTTGTCAACATTAACTGTAATTTTTTTAGAGATTTCATTTCCTGCCATATCTTTTGCTGAAACTTTAATGTCATATTTTCCATTTTCTATTGTGCGTGTATCAAACTGAACAAATGTCTTGTCCGATATAGTGCCATTTGGAAGTATGACTGTGATTCCTTCAGAATCTGGCATATGTAGTTCTGATACATCAATGTCTATGGTAAGCACGTTTGAGACAGTGGAACCATTTTGTGGAGATTTGATCAATATGATCGGAGGAGTGTCATCAACTGTAAATGTAAGAGTTTTTTCTGCATAATGTCCAACTGTATCTTTTGCAACTACTCGGAGTGTGTGCGTACCTTCTGTTAGAAGTTTGGAAGGTACAGATCGCTCTTTTTTGTCAATTCCTTGAATTTTATTTTCATCAAGATAGTATGTCAGGGCATCAAGGTTTTCTTCTATTATTTCTGGCACAACTATGTGAGTACTATTTAGAAATTCAGGAATCGTAGATAATATCTGAGGGTCTTTTTCATCTGGCAATATTGTAGAAAACTTGGCAGTGACTGTGATAGGTTCTACAACAGATTGGCCACCAAATAAGGTGGAATGCATTAAAAGCGAATACGTGCCAGTCTGGTTTATAGGAGCAAACAAGACAGTAGATGTATCATCTTTGTTTTTGATTGGAAAGAACCCTCCGCCTTCGCTAAATGGAGTAGTACCAAGCCAATCTCCAGTTGGCCATCCTTGAAAATGACCTAGTACTCCTGGCGGGACATTAGTTTGTACAATTCGTCCCACAGGATCTATCACAAAAACAGATAGATTCGTATTTTTGTTTTCCCATGAAATGTCAAGTGCTAAAGAGTTTATGGTTTCATCTTCAACATCAAAATAATACTGCCTCCAATCCCCAGCGTTATACCTATTTGTCATGTCAAAGGCTCCGCTTATGTATCCATTACCATATAGCACATCATCTGTTGTAGAACCTTCTATCACAGTTGGCATGTCTTTTGCTTGAACTTTCTTTTTGACTGCAAACGAAACTGGTGCGTTAACTTCATGTGAATCACCTTTGAAAGTCATAAATCCTTGATAGACGCCAGGCTTGGAGTCTAGTGGAGCAACAAGTGTTGCAACAAGTTCAGTAGAGCTATTAGGTGGAATCTGTATTTGTTTATAATTTACCCAAACTGCATCCCAATTTTCTTTTTTGTAAAAGCTAGTGGTTACTGTATAATCCATTGAAGTGGAATTTTTCTTTGTGTCTCCAATCCAGTATGAATATCTTGTTGGTACAGGATATACACCAACCAAAGGAATGTTGTCAAATTTTGTGTTTGGTTCTGACACACGCATCTCTTGAACAGTTCCCCATGAACCTCCGCGATTTACCAGAGTAAGCTCGTTGTATGTAGTGTTGCCGTCATTATTTTTGTCATTCCAGTCATACAGATAAAGCGATGAAATTTTCATGTCATTTGCGTACATATTATCAGTAGAATTCATGAATTGATCAAATGGAAAATTCACGTTCAGAACCATTAATGATGAATCATTTGGTATTGGTTTGGCTTTCTCAAATAGCAAACCTGTGTCTTTTGCGACATCCTTAAGATGCAAGTAATTTGGTCTAAATGTTCCAGATTTGTTTAGGAGTGGGTCTTTTAGATTTACTTCAGTTTTGCCTTGATATTGATATTTTTTTATTAGTTGCAGGGTTTGTGGCGTGATTGTTATATCAAGTGTTCTGTTTGTAGGATTTTCAATTGTGAAGGTGGTAAAGGTTCTTTCCCCAGGATATAGTCTGCCTCCAAACCAAGCCGTTTCTGGAAAAGTGGCATTAGATAATTGAAATCTTTCAATACCAAAAGAAGAAGAGTTTATTGCGTTTATTGGAACATCAAGAATTTTTTTTACATTATGATAAGTTGCATCATTATGTACAATAAAGGTGCCACTTTTTCCTTGTACAAAGTTTACTGCATTTTCTAGATCAACAAGCCCTGCGCCTTGTGAGAAGGGATCGTTTTCAAGATCGGCAGCAGTTGACATTAGGATGTTTTTAATTCTAAATGGATCATATTGTTCCCCTTTTTGTTTCAAGCTTTCAATTAATACTGCAGCAGAACCAGAAACAAGTGGTGCCGCCATACTAGTGCCACCAAAGATTGCAAACGGATCAGTTGCGTTTTTGCTTGTTTTTGTTACACTAGTTGGGGTAAAACCATATGCTCCAATACTCATCAGATCAGGTTTCGGATCACCTATTATCCCCGGTCCCCTGCTTGAGAAATCCACGATTTCATTTGAGGAAAAAGTACTGTTTCCAAATCTTGGTTGGTTTTTGAATGGACCATATCCGACATAGACATTATTTGTCGTTGCACCTACACTAAGACCATATGGTGAGGCGTTTGGAAGTCCTAATGTACCATAACCATGACCTGCATTTCCTGCACTACTAACAACAAGTACTCCTGGATAATCTTCGTCGATTGAACTTGGTACAACAAGTACACTCAGTACAAGTGATAAAATATCAAGACCTGATACAGATTGTATGGAAGGAAAGTTTGAGATGCCCCAACTGTTTGATATGATATCAACTCGTGGTTTTCCCTCAAAATTCCAATTGTTATTTTTTTGATCAAATCCTGCTGCCCATAACCAAGCATAAACGGCATCACCAAACCACAAGGCCTTGATTGGAACAATCTTTGCAGATGGTGCAACTCCTTTTATCGTATATTTTGTAGAATTTTTATAAATGTCATATTTTTCAGTCCCCTTTGATGTTATGGATGCTGCACTTGATGTTCCATGTCCTACAAAATCATACATTACACCAAAATAATTTCCGTCCGGATCAAGCGGCAGTAACAAGGTTCCATTTGTTGCCCTAATTTTTTTGTCAATGTTAGAGGAATTCGTTATGACTCCATAGACATCAAGCACTCGTGCGCCAAACGTTCCTGCACTATAATCAAATTTACCGTCTTTGTCATAATCATACAAAAAGAATTCTTTTCCATTTCCCAAAGTCATAGGAATTTCGTCTGTAAAATCAAAATCATACACTACTGGTTTAGCATTATTTGAATCAAAGCGAGTATAATCGGTCCAAGATGTCGACATGTCAGGTATAACAGAATCATAGAGTCCAGCAACTTTTGAATCAATAACGAGTACTGGAACAAGCTGCAACCTAGGAAATGGTCCTTGTATGACACTTTGATAAATTACTCCTAGATGATATATTCCGCTTTTTGAAACAATATAGTCAGTTTTACTTTTACCAATCTTCATATCGTTAGATATGGTTCCGTTAAGAACTGGAGTGCCACCACTAGGAAATAGAGAATTAAATACTAGCACGCTTGTCCCATTTCCTTTTTTTGCCAGATCCAAAAAGACGCCTTTGGAATTCACGTATACTGAAGAGGTAATGTTTTCTGGTACGGGTTTTGAATAATTTACAATTACATTTTTTTTGTTAATATTTGCAATAAATGTAGCATTGGTGAGAACCAGTCCTTGACCATCAGCATCAATCATTATTGGATGATTATTTTCATCACGCGCAAGCGAATGTTGAATATCAGGATTTGAAAAATCAGTTCCGGTATCTACGATTCCAATTGTTACTCCTTTTCCTGTAAAACCATATTTTTGAGAGACTTCATCAGACCCAGTTATTGTTCCAATTCGTGATGCTTCTCTTACACTATCAATAGGAGTAGAATCAAACTCCAATGGAAAATCTTCAATTACTGTATATCCTTTAGATTTGAGATCTTGTATGTCAGTTTGTGAAAAAATTCCTACAGAGAAAAAACCTCGATCTGAATTAATTTGATAAACTATGTTTTGTGCAATAGATCTAACATCAGAAATCGTACCAGAGCCAAAAACAACATATCGTTTAATGTCATTTTCTTTGATTGTTGGAGAAATGGTCATGATGTTTGAGTTTTCTTTTAAATCAAATGTTGTGTTTAGTTCCGGTAGATCAACGTCATAAAATCCATACGATTGTTTTGCAAACATCGATACCAACAAAACGCAAATGAGAAAAAATGCCAGTTTCGGCATGATGAAAAAAGATCTCTTTTGTCTATTATAGCTATCTTC
>DATIDL010000081.1:0-5255 GCA_035456305.1 Nitrosopumilaceae archaeon | reverse complement strand
ATGAATTATATACCAATTAAAAGAGTTGCAATGGAGGTATACTAATGAATTCAGATCAAAGTACATACGAATATGTAAAAGAAGTGCAAAAAATGCCAATAAGAAAGACATTACACCCCGCTACCATAGTTGAACCATCGTTTTCAATTTCCAAAGTTATCGATATGATGTCTAAAACTGACTCGTATGATGTATATTGTATGAACGAAGGCACAGTACTAACAACTAATGCACGTGAAATCCTAACAGTTAGAGATATTTCCACTATGAAAATCTCCTCTTTGTTACACAAGATTCGAACATTATCTAAAGATGATACGATAGAAAAAGCTGCTACAGCAATGGCGCATTATAGAATGCGTTCTTTTCCTGTCACAGATAATGGTCACCTAATAGGGGTAGTAACAGCAAAAAACGTGGTAAATTTGTTATCAAGACAGAATCTAAAATGGATTAGGGCAAACTCGGTTTTGACACCAAATCCACTAACATTAAGTAGTGCAGAATCCCTTGCCAAAGCCAGAAAAATCATGACTACAAATAGAATAGATCATATTCCAATACTACACAAAGGCAAGATCAGTCATGTCTTAACATCAATGCACTTGCTACAGACATTGACGCCACCAGAAAGGATAGGAAGTGATCAGAAAGGAATCAACATGCATAGAAGGTTGGAGTCAGATATAGGCAATGTTGGAAGTCCACGCATTCCTCAATGTAACACCAATGATTCGATAAGTACCATAATGGATACAATGTTGAAAACTAATACTACGTGTTGTTTGTTAACACTATGGGATAATCTCCATGGAATCATAACCTACAAAGACATACTCAATCTTCTTGTGACAAAGATCAAAAGCGAGATTCCACTCTACATAGTAGGCATGCCTTCTGACATGTCTAATGCAGAAATTGTCAAAACAAAATTTCAGAAAATAATCAAAAATCTCATTAAAGTATATCCTGAAGTCGAAGAGGCAAGAACATCAATAAAATCAATACACAGTCCGTTGAGCAAGAGACAACACTTTGAGGTCTCGATCAGAATATCAACACCCTATAAGACTTATAATTATAAAGAATTAGGATGGGATCTTTCCCAGGTATTTGACGCACTTGGAAAGAGCATAGTTAGAAATCTTTCTAAGCGTAGTAAAAGACGTTGGAAGACATCGATAAGAAAAATAGATAAAAAGAATATTTTTTAATCATATTCTCATCCAGACAGAATGTCAAGCATGATTATCAATGGTGAAAATATTACGTTGTTTTTTGTATGAGGATAACCAGACGTCATAGTATGAATATCGATAAACCAAGAAAATCGTTGTCTCCAGTATTAATCATAGGGATTCCAGGACCTGGATTGATTGGCACTCTTTCACTTTCCTACATCATACACTCACTAGGCATGGAAGTAATTGGTGAAATTGAACATCCTGATATTTCAAATGTCATTTTTGTAGACAACGGAAATCTTGCCGGACCTATCAGAGTATATAGAAAAGGTTTAGTGTATGCAGTGCTTTCAGATATTCCAATAGATTATGTCATAGCAGCTGGGTTTACAGAATCAGTAATTGATTTTTGTAAAAAAAATAAAATCGATAAAATCATAGTTTTGAGTGGTTTGCAGGCTACAGAAAGAAGTGTTGACAAGTTAAAGACATACGGTCTTGTGACTAACGAGAGACTAGACAAGATCCTATATGAAAACGAGATACCAAAATTTCTTACTGGTGTAATTGCGGGTCCTGATGCCACAATATTGACTAAATTAAAAAATTCACCAATTCCCACCTTGGTACTGTATACAGAATGCAATTTCTTTTTCCCAGATCCAGAAGCAGCAATTCACACCATAAACATAATCTCACGCATATTGAAGATGGAAATTGACACTACCAAATTTAAAAAACAGGTTGACTTTTTACGACTACAAAGTCGTCAACTTATGGAAGATACCATGGCAATATTAAATCCAGAAAAAGCACCTCCAATACTGGCGCCGCAGATCTACAGGTAAAAAGTCATGACCACATCTGCTCTCTTTGAAAAATTTTGGATGTCACTCATTGATAGTACAAAGGATGATTATATCAACAAGGAATTGATACCTTTATCTTATTTTATAGAAAAAGATTCCAAATGGATACTAGAAATTGATTTACCAATGGTAAACAAAAACGATATAGCGATAACCCTTACAGAAGAACATATTGTGGTTACAGCAAAATTAGAAAAAACACATTGTATTTCAAAGAATAACTGCATGACAGAGTTTAATTATTTCAAAAAAGTTGTGTCACTTCCTACTGGAATAGATAAAGAAAAAATTTCTGCAAAGTTCAATGGTGGCATACTTAACATACAGATGCCAAAGATTGACACTGGAAAAAAAATACGAATTGAGTAATTTTGTCTACAAAATCTAATTCCAAAAATACTTCTGGAATAGCAGGTTTAAAAAGTACTAGTAAATTTGTTGCAGTTACAAAAAATGATACGGTTGATAAAGTTAAGAAAATCATAATGGATAAGACAAGAGAATTAGAAGTCATAGATGAAGTATATATCGTAAATGAAAACAACGTACTTGAAGGAGCGGTTTCATTAAAAGAGATTTTACAGTCTCCGGATGAAACAAAAATAGAATCAATCATGAAAAAAAACATATTGTCAGTAAGATACCACAGCCATCAAGAAAGAGTAATTCAGGTTGCGTTAAAAAATGACTTGAAAGCAGTACCTGTAGTAGATAAAGAAAACCACCTTTTAGGTGTCATACCACATGATATTATTTTAGACATTTTTCATCATGAATTCCGTGAAGATATTCTCAGTTCTGGTGGCATTCGTCACAAAGACAAAGAAATAGAAAAGATTGCTACGCCCGTATCTAGGCTAATAAAAGCAAGGATGCCGTCATTAATCATAGGATTGTCAGGTGGTCTGATAGCTGCCTACATTGTAAGCGGTTTTGAAGAAGTTTTGAGATCATATCTGGTCTTGGCCGCATTTATGCCAGTTATGATTTACTTAAGTGACGCAATAGGAACACAATCCCAAACTCTTATTGTTAGGATGATTGCAATGGAACCCAAGTTTTCTTTAAAACGTTATCTAACACGTGAAATCAAGATTGGTGCAAGTCTTGGCGCCATTTTTGCATCATTACTTTTCATTGCAACAATCTTTGGGTTTGGGAGTCATATTCATTTGGCAATAATTATAGGCACTTCTATGTTTGTAAGTATGTTGATTCAGACATTTGTTGCAACATATCTATCAGTAATGTTAGCAAAATCTCATGTGGATCCTGCTATTGCATCAGGACCTATTGCAACAATTATCAGCGACATTACAACGGTCATAGTATACTTCGGCATAGCAACTATACTTTTAGAGAATCTTTAATTCAATGCCAAGAATTAATGAACAATAGTTACCGGACAGGTTGCATGTTCAGAAACAAATCTAGCAGTGCTTCCTAGTCGTTTAATTGCACCTAAACCTTTCATACGTCTGCTTCCCATGATAATGAGATTCGTTTTGTTTTTCTTTGCATATTTTAGGATTGTATATGATACATCGCCTTCGGTTACTTTGTAAAATGCTTTCACTCCTTCCTCTCTACATTTTTCTGTAACTTTTTTGATTTCCTTTTCACCTCTTGTTTTTAGTTCTTTGATAATTTTCCCATAATCTCCTATGGTAGCTCCACTGTAGATTGAAGGTTCACTCATAGGATAAAACAGTGGAATTACCATTAGTAGTTCAAGATTTGCATTGAAATTACGGGCAATTTCTTTACCTAGATCAAGTGCTTTTTTTGATAGTTGAGACCCCTCATATGGGATAAGGATGTTTTTTATTATCATTGGAACATCAGTTTTACTTTTTCTTTATATTTTTGTGCAATTTCACCAAATTCAACAAAATCCTGCTCTTGTGGATATTTCATTCTCATAGCGTATTGGGTAACAAAGATAGGTAACACGTTTCCAACAATTAATGCATAACAAGGTTCAGACAGATCTTTTACACCAGGAAATGCCAATTTTATAAATGGCAAATATGCTTTTGTCTGTTCAATCATTACTTCCATCTGTTTTTCTACAATTTGTTTTACTTCAGGTGGTATTCCCATATTGATTTACTCGGCAACTATCATTTGATAAGGTTTAGCTTGATAATGACGTGTACAAAGAAAAACGGTTTTACCTTCTATTATTTTTGCAGCAATAGAAATTCCGTTCAATTCTTTCTTACATACGTGACAGGTAAGCGGTATCACAGTGGATTTAAGGAGACTTTTCTTTTTCAGATTATACAAATCATTATAGAGAAATCGATCTCCCAAATTTTGCACCTAAACCAGAATCATTTTTAGAATATTAAAGAACTAGTGCAGATTATCATCTATGATTTTAGCTTATTATCAAATGTGATAATTTGATTCGAGAATTACCTTGTTTGCTTTTATAGGCAAATAAAGAAGTTTTTTCATATGATTGTTGCACGCGATATAATGAGCAAGAAAGTTATTTCTATCGAGTCAACTGTTTCGGCAACCGAAATAGCTAAGCTTATGGACAGAAACAAAGTAAGTTGTATAGTTTTAACGAAAAATGAAAAACCATATGGTATGGTAACTGAAAGAGATCTTTTAACCAAAATTACAGCATTAAATAAAAAATCATCCGAACTCAACGCAAATGAGATAATGACATCTCCCATTACAACGGTTTCCTCCATGACGCCAATAGAAGAAGTTGCCGAGAAGATGATTTTAAATAAAATGAGGCGAGTGATAGTATCAGATAATGAACAGCCAGTTGGGATAATTACTGTCACAGATTTTGCAAAGCATATTAATACAATTATTTCAGGTTCTGAAAATTACAATAAAGAAGTTTATGATAATTTATTTGACGAATATGAATATTTGAATGGCTAAAACTCTTAATAATTAATAAATTATGATGCAATAGCTTTTGCTATGTCAGTTTTTGTCAATATGCCTACCAGTAATGAATTCCTTACAACGGGCAATCCACTTATCCCATGACGAATCATCAGTAATGCGGCAGTAGACACATCTTCTTTTGCATCAATCACAACCGGATTTGGAGTCATTATGTCGGTGGCAATAAACGTAAGAAGGTAGCTTAGCTGATTTGATTTGTATTCATGAGGATTTATTCCCAAAGTAAATTCTTCAACTTCTTTTGGATCAGCATATTGTT
>DATIDL010000080.1:0-11226 GCA_035456305.1 Nitrosopumilaceae archaeon | reverse complement strand
GTCTACTGGAATCCTAATGTCCATTATCGCATCACATTCTATAGCTGTTACGTTGTGGCTTGTTCCACCCTTTATCTCAGTAAGCGTTGCTGTAAGCAACATTCCTTTTGGCTTGTTTTCCTGACCGCCTTCCAAAGACTTTTTCAGTGCATTGATAAACACGTATGCTTCTTCAATTGCATTTTTTGCAAGCCATGGTGCACTTGCATGTGCACTGTTTCCTACATTGACTTTGAGATTTATTGCAATTCTTCCCTTGTATGCTATTGTGATGTTTCGTATTCCACTTGGTTCTCCAAAAATTGCGTAATCAATGTCAAGCTTTTGTTTTACTAAGCTTTTGATTCCTGTTGCATTTCCTTCTTCATCTACTACTGCAGCAAATACTACAGTTCCACTGTTACTTTGCATCGAAGCCGCAGAAAGAAGCATTGCCATTAGAGGAGCTTTGGCATCTGACGCACCGCGTCCGTACAAAAACCCATTATCATTTTTGACTTTGATCTTGCCTGGGACAGTATCCATATGGCCGCACAAAAGTATCTTAGGCGAGCCTGATCCTTTTGTTGCAATCAGGTTTCCAACTTCATCTATGTGGATGTTGTCAAATCCCAAGTCATCGCACTTGTCTGCCAAAAATTCTGCTAATGGTTTTTCTGCAAGCGATGGAGTGTAAAGCCTAAGTGCTTTCTCAAGCATCTTTACTGAAAACCTTGGTGTTATGGTAATTGAAGAGTCCAATTCTTATTTTCTCGATTGTAGTGCGTAATCTATCATCAATGCTGGAATATCTACACCAGTAACTCTGACAGTATTTTTGTATTCTGTTGTGTTGTTTACTTCGTGTACAACCAGCCCTTTTTCCTTGCTTTCCATCAGATCTACCCCAACTATCTGTCCCTGTACTGCATTTTTTGCCTTGACGCAAATGTCTTCTAGTTCCTTTGTTACCTTACATTCTTCGGCCTTGCCTCCAAGTGCCATGTTTGTTTTCCACTGTCCATCTCCTGAATATCGGTAAATTGCTGCCACTACCTTGTCTCCTACCATTATCGCCCTGATGTCTCGTGGCGGTCTTTGGACAAACTCTTCTAGATAGTACACTTGGTAAATTGGGTACATCCTTTCTCTGCTTTCCATTATTCCTTCTGCAGAATCCTGATCTTTTAGAAGCGCGATCATTCTCCCCCAGCTCCCAACTGTTGGCTTTAGTACCATTGGATATCCATTTTCTTTTAGAGCCTCCAATGCAGCTTCTTCAGAAAATGCCACTGTACTAAATGGAGTTGGCACTCCAAATTTTTGCAAAAGCATGTGAGTGAAGAGCTTGTTTCCTGCAAAGATACTTGTGTTTAAGGAATTTATCACATTGATTCCTTTTCCTTCCAGTGCTGCAGTAGAGTGAAGACTACGGTAATAGCTTACACATCGCTGTATTACGGTATCAAATTTTTCTTTGGTCTTGCCCAAATTCAAAAACAGATTCTTACAATCGACCATCTCGATGTCGATTCCTTTCTTTTTGCCTGCGTCAAGGAGAGCTTTTTCTTCCCACCGGATGGTGTCGTAAAGAATCGATAATCCGGAGCTCACTGGCCCCAGTCCTCACCAACAGTTTGTGCTGGTTTTAACTCAAAGCCGGTTGATCCTTTTGCTAACTCAAAGCTTGCGCCGCAATCAGGACAAGTTACAATCTCGCCTTCTATTGCATCTCCTGGAGGAGAAATTGTCGCATCACATTCTAAACATTTCATCTTACTTACCTGGTTTTACTTTAATTTGGGTGTCATTAATTATCTTTCTTTCCAGCCTGTCATCTAGTGGAATCTCAAGCAAGTCGCCCATCCTCAGGTTCTTTAGTCCTGCCGCTACCGCTTTTGCATGCTCGTCGTTTTGGTCTAGACCCAAAAGTGACATGAGGTATGCTGCGCCGTTTTTGCCTGCAAGTTCGCCAAATACTATCCTGCGTCTGTTTCCTACCACTTTGGGCTCGATTGGCTCGTATGCTGCAGGGTTTCTCAGAATTGCTGCTAGGTGTGTTCCTGCCTTGTGCTTGTATGCTGTAGAGCCAACTATTGGCTTGGAGTCATATGGCTTGATTGTTGTATATTGTTCAATGAGTCTGGAGAGGTCCATGAGCATATCCAGTCTGAAATTGTTTGGAGATTTGAAAAGATAAGTCAAAGCAACTGCCGTTTCTGCAAGTGCGGGAATTCCAGTTCTTTCTCCAATCCCATCTATTGTTGTATGAATTTGATCTGCACCAGCATCGCAGCCTGCAAAAGCATTTGCTAATGCAAACCCAATATCATTATGGCAGTGCACATCAAGTGGAATTTTTATCTGATCTCGTACTGTCTTGACAAGATTGTACATTCCAATTGGTCTCATTATTCCAACTGTATCTGGGATGCTTATTCTGTCCACTCCAGCATCCTCGATTGCTTTGCACATTTTAATAAGAAACTCTGGCTCTGCCCTGCTTGCATCCTCCATGGTGAATCTCATCTTTAGTCCATGCGATTTTGCATACTCTACAGTTTCAACAGCTCGTCGCATTGCCTCTTCTCTTGAAATTCTTAGCTTGTCTTTTAGATGAATGTCTGACATTCCAAGATATGTTGCCATCCATACTGCATCACAATCAATTGCAACATCAACATCTTCTTTGAGCGCGCGTACATGTGCAACAATGTCAGCTCTTAATCCTTGCTTGATGATTGTCTTTGTTGCTTCCTTGTGATCGTTTGATACTACTGGAGAAATCTCGATTTGATCTACACCGAAATAATCAAGCATCCATGCAATCTGGATTCTTTGCTTGTTGGAAAACGTAACTCCGGGATGCTGTTCACCTTCCCGTAGGGTGCTATCAAGGACATGAATCTTTTTTGGTTTTTGTCCCATAGCATTGTACTGGTATGCGTAGTAATTCGGATCATCCATTGCTGATCTGGTACAAAAAACTGTCGAATATAAACATATTCGTACAGGAATCGGCTAATTTTGATACTTTTGCAACGATATACGTCACTGCTTGGCAAAAGTATACGAATTTCGTTTTTAGGCCACAGTGCGCAAAATGATTACTGTGTTGGTGTCAAAAACACCAGGAACCTTGCGCAAAGAATCAATGCACACGTTAATGTCAGTAATTGTTGGTGCTCTGATTATTACTGCAATGTCATACTGTCCTGTTATTTCATAAACAGTGTGAACTCCTTGAAGCTTTGTTAGTTTTGCAGAAACTTTTGAAGTGTCTGTTGCAGAGTCAACTGAGATCAAAATGATTGCACTTGTTGCGTTTGCATCACCAGTTTCTATTGTAAATTTTTTTATGATTCCGCCATCAGTAAGATTTTTCACTCTTCTTCTTACCGCAGATTCTGACAGTCCAAGCTTTTGACCTATCTCTACAAAAGACTCTCTAGAGTTTTTCTTTAGCATTTCAATTATGGTTTCATCTGTCTTGTCTCTAGACATTTCTACGCTTTTCCTCTTTTTCTAACAACACGTCCAGTATTTCTAAAGCTTTGGTTATGTCTGCCTCTGATGTGACAAGCGGAGGAAGCAATCTGAGTATGTTTTTTCCAGAGTACAAAAGCAACAGACCGTTTGCTATTCCATCAAACAAAATATCTTTGACTTCGAATTTCATTTCTACGCCAATCATCAAACCCTTGCCTCGAACCTCTCTGATTACTTTGTGTCTTTCCTTTAGTGATTCCAATCCTTCTCGGAATTTCTTTCCCATCTTTTCTGCATTTTCTACCAATTTGTCCTCAGTTAGTGCCTGTATTGTAGCAATTCCTGCTGCGCATGAGAGGGGATTTCCGCCAAATGTTGATGACTGCTCTCCCTTGCTTATGCATGCAAGAATGTCCGGACGAACAAGTGTTGCACCCATGGGCACTCCACCGGCAATTCCTTTTGCAAGGCACATTATATCAGGAGTGGTGTCCCAGTGTTGGCCTGCCCACATCTTTCCAGTCCTGCCAAGCCCTGCTTGGATTTCATCAAAGATTAACAGTATCCCTTTTTCATCACACAACTTTCTTACATCCTGTAAGAATCCATCTGGAGCTACATGTATTCCGCTTTCTCCCTGTATTGGTTCTATTATGATAAATGCAGTATCAGAGTTTACAGATGACTTTAGAGACTCAATGTCACCAAACGGTGAAAAAGAAACTTTTTCAACTAATGGTTCAAATGACTTGCGATATTTTGGATTAAATGTCAGTGACAGAGAACCAAATGATTTTCCATGATATGATCCATTCATTGCTATCATTCCACTTTTGCCCGTGAATTTTCTTGCAAACTTTATTGCAGCTTCCACAGCTTCTGTTCCGCTGTTGTTTAGGTAAACTTGTGAAAGATTCTTTGGCGCAATCTTGATCAGACTTTCAAGAAATTCTTCACGTGTCTTGTTGTATAATGAACTGTGTACTGTAATTATTTTTTCGAGCTGAGCTTGAAGTGCCTTTACAACGCGTGGATTTCTGTGACCAACAAGAGCAACACCGTATCCTCCCATGCAATCAATGTATTCCTTATTGTTAATGTCCCATACATGAGACCCCAGTCCTCGCTCTACAGTAACAGGAAACCTCTGGTAGATGTTTCCCATAAATTGGTCTTCAGTCATTTTGTAATCACCGTGCAGTTATCGTTTGCAATTGCTACCGATATTGGGTTTTCTCTTTGACCATTTGATATGAGAGCTTGCTTTACGCCCATCTCCAATGCCTCAGTTGCCGCAAGAACCTTCTTTTCCATTCCAAATCCAATCTTTGGAAGCATCTCTTTTGCTTCTGCTAGGGACAGGTTCTTGACAAGTTTGTCGTTCATCAACAGCCCGTCAACATTTGTCAAAAACAAAATTTTGTCTGACTGCATCTTTCCTGCAACATATGCTGCAGCTCTGTCTCCATCCACATTAAGAAAGTCAAACTCTTCGCTAATTGCAATCGGTGATATTACTGGGACGTACCCTTGATCCAAAATTGACTTTATCAAACTGGTGTTTACATCCTTTATCTTTCCTGTATATCCTCCGTCGATTACCATCTTGCGACCCTTTTCATTAATGACCACAAGTTTCTTTTTGCGTTCTGCCTGAATTATCTGTCCGTCTACACCTGAAAGTCCAACTGCATTGATTCCATTTTTTTGGAGCATGCCTACAATCATCTTATTTATTTTGCCTGACATTACCATGGTGAAAATTTCTACAGTTTCCTTGTCGGTGTATCTACTTTTAATTCCTCCAGGAGAGACAATGAATTTTTGTTCTTTGCCAAGTGCCTCTGAAATCTTTGTCACTTCTTTTCCGCCGCCATGAACTAGAATTATTTTTTCTTTCTGTGATACTTTTTTGAGGTCGGAAATTGTTGATGGATGAAGCCCATCTACAACACTTCCTCCAATCTTGATTGTGATCATTTTTTACACAGGTGTCAGTGGCGAGTAGTGAAGACCATCCATCTCATCATAGCCTGCCATCACGTTCATGTTTTGTATGGCGGAGCCTGCTGCACCTTTCATGAGGTTGTCTGAAGCTGATAATACGACCAGTCTGTTGTTGTCTTCATCAATGTCAAATCCTACATCGCAGAAGTTAGATCCTACTACAAACTTTGGATCTGGGAATTTGTACAATCCTTTTTTGTCTCTGATCAATCTGATGAATCTCTCGTTTTGATATTGTTCACGATACATCTTCCAGAGCTCCATCTCAGTTGTAGGTCTTGTAAGGAAAGTGTGATTTGTACACAAGATTCCTCTTACGATATCAACCGCATGTGGACTCATGGATACCTTGATCTTTTTTCCAGCAGCTATGCTTAGCTCTTGCTCTATCTCTCCAGTATGTCTGTGCTTTGCTGGTTTGTATGGTCTGATTACTCCAGACCTCATTGCATGGTGTGTACCAGCAACTGATCCAGCTCCTGCTCCAGACGAGCCAATCTTTGAATCTACTATGATGTGTTCAGTGTCAATCATACCTCTTTTCACAAGAGGATAAAGAGCCAAAAGTGATGTTACTGCCATGCATCCAGGACACGAAACAAGCTGCGCTTTTTTGATCTCTTCTCGGTGAAGTTCTGGCACTCCAAAAACTGATTTTGATAACAATTCCGGATGTGGATGCTGCCAGCCGTACCACTTGTCATAGTCTGCTGGATTGTGTAATCGATAGTCTGCACTAAGATCTATTACCTTCATTCCTCGGTCATATAGTGCCTTGACTATCTCAGTTGCGGTTCCATGTGGAACTGCAGTAAAAACAATATCGCACTTGTCTGAAAGTTTGTCATAGTCAAGCTCGGAAAATGTTATGTCGATAAAACTCTTGAGACTTGGCTGGATTCTTGAAACATATTCTCCAACATATTGTCTTGATGTGACCATTGCGATTTCGACTTTGGGATGACTTACAAGTAGCCTTAGCATTTCTCCACCGACGTAACCTGATGCACCTATTACTCCTACTCTCATTGATACTCCTCTAGCATAACATAGTATAATTTATCTTATAGCTGACTTGATGGCAAAATCAATCATCTCTTTAGGAATATTCTTTTTTGCAACTTTTGCCAAGCCTTTGAACTCTACGGTGTTGTTTACTTCATGTACAACCAATCCGCGCTTTTCATCTTCCATTAAATCAATACCAAGTATTCCTCCACCTACTGCCTTTGATGCTTTAAGACAAATGTCTTCAAGGTCTTTTGTTATTTCACAAGGTACAGGTTCTGCTCCAAGTGCAATGTTTGTTTTGAAGCCTCCAGTCGAAGTTCGATACATTGCAGCTACTACATGATCTCCTACCGCAATGACTCGTATATCGCGTGGAGGCCTTTTCACCATCTCTTGTAAATAATAAATCCTGTCAAGCGGACCGTCGTTAAGCTCTCTTACCTCAATTATTGCATCTGCAGTGTCCCTGTCTTTTAGAGCCATGACTCCCCTTCCCCAGCTTCCAACTACTGGCTTGATGACCATGGGATACCCTACCTTCTCAAGATTCTCAAGCGCCGTCTCTGATGAAAATGTAAAGTATGTCCTAGGAGTGGGCACGTTGTGTTTTTTTAGCAAAAGCGATGTTATCAATTTGTTTCCGCAGTTGTTTGCCACTTCAAATTTGTTTATGACTGGAACATCAAGAAACTCTAGGCATGCAGTAAAGTGGAGACCACGAAAATAACTGACGCATCTCTCCAGCACGACATCACCAAAATCAAAATCTGATTTCTTACTTTCAGTATTGATCTGAGTCATCTTTGCATCAATCATCTTTGTATCGTGGCCAAGCTCGATTGCTTTTTCCTCGAGCATTTTCTCCTCTGACCTTACTCTGTCAAATACGATACGGAGTTTCGACATTTACTCTCCCCAATCTTCGCCGACTTTTTCAGCATGTTTTAGTTGGCATGTGGAACCATTTTTTGATGCGATCTCAAAATCTGCTCCACAATCAGGGCACGAAACTATTTCTCCGACTGTTGCATCGTCTGGGATATTTAATTTTGCGTCACATTCTGGACAATTCATTTTTTACTCTTTCACCTCTTTTTTAGCAATTTATTGGCTTCTGTGGATTGCATTCCCCACAATTCTACAAATCCCTTTGCAAGGGTTTGATCAAAAGTCGAACCAGATCCATATGTTGCCAAGTCATGACTATACAATGAATAATCTGATTTCCTTCCAACAACTCGTAGACTTCCTTTAAACATCTTAAGCTTTACAGTTCCGTTAACTCTCATTTGTGTGGCATTGATAAACATATCTAAATCTGATTTTAGGGGATCTTGCCATAATCCAGAATATGCCAACCAGGCCCATTCTGAATCAACCATTGATTTGAATTTGAGCTCATGCTTTGTGAGTACCATCTTTTCAAGGTCAGTGTGGGCCTCTATGATACAGGTTGCCGCTGGTGTCTCGTAAACCTCACGAGACTTTATGCCTACAACCCTGTCTTCTATGTGGTCCACTATGCCGACTCCGCATGAGCCTGCCTTTTTGTTGATGTATTCTATTAGTTCAATCGGCTTTAGCCTCTTTCCATCAGCTGCAACTGGGATTCCATTTTCAAATTTTATTTCTAAATACTGTGGTTTGTCTGGCAAATTTTTTGTCTTTACCCATATGAAAGCATCATCTGGTGGTTCATTGTATGCATTTTCCAATACGCCGCCTTCGATCGCACGTCCCCACAAGTTTTGATCGATACTAAATTTTTTTGCAGCAGTGTCTATCTGTATTCCATGTTTTTTTGCAAATTTTAATTCCACATCACGTGTAAGGTTGAGATCCCTGATTGGCGCGATAATTGGAAGAGTAGAACCTGATCGCATTGTAACGTCAAACCTGACTTGATCGTTTCCTTTTCCTGTGCATCCATGTGCTAATGCTTTTGCATTTTCTTTTTTTGCAATCTCGACTACTTTTTGTGCAATCAGTGGTCGTGCTAGTGCAGTTGCAAGGCAATACTTTTTTTGATAAAGTGCGTTTGCTTTGATTGATGGAAAAATAAAATCTTTGACAAACTCATCACGTGCATCTAAATTGTAATGTTTCACAACTCCAAGCTTTTTTGCCTTGGCTGCAATTTTCTTTTGATCATCACCTTGTCCAACGTCTACCGTGACTGTGACAACATCCAAGTTGTGTTCTTTCTGTAAATATTTGACAACAACCGATGTATCTAATCCGCCAGAGAAAGCTAAAACTGCTTTTCCTTTCATTGAGGTTTTCTGTGATTTAATTTTCGCATTTATCTTTTGTGATTGATCGTGATTTTTGTTTTCTAATCATGGAAAATCAGAAAATGAGTTTGTAAAATCCAGATAGCTTGAGCTAAATTTCGATCACTATTTAACCGCAATATTATAACGCTGTTATATGAAAATCGTCACTGCGGGATATGATATGAAATCGGCAAATCACACACAACTTTTGATAAATTGGGGGTTTATTTGATAACATGACAAAATTAGAAGCAAAAAACATTGTAAAGCAATTTGATCATAATGGCAATTCTGTTTTGGCACTTGATGGGATAGATCTGAAAATAGAAGAGGGAGATTTTGTTTGTATAGTTGGACCGTCAGGCTGTGGCAAGTCTACTTTTCTAAACATTGTAGCTGGTCTAGAAAAACCAGACTCTGGCGAAATTTTGCTAAATGGAAAGGAGATAACAACTCCTGGTCCAGACAGAACAATGGTATTTCAGGAAGGTGCATTGTTTCCTTGGTTAAAGGTAATAGATAATGTGGAATTTGGACTAAAAATGGCAGGAATTCCAAAAGATGAATGCAGACAGATATCGCAACGCTATCTGGACATGATGCAGCTGACAAAGTTTGCAGATTCATACATATACCAATTATCAACTGGCATGAAACAAAGAGTTGCAATTGCACGCGCTCTTGTCATGGATCCTGAAATTCTCTTAATGGACGAACCATTTGCTGCACTTGATGCACAAACAAGGGACTTGCTGTTGGTGGAACTGCAACTGATATGGGAGCGAACAAAAAAGACGATCTTGTTTGTAACACACAGCATTTCAGAATCCGTAATACTTGGAAACAGAGTAGTTGTATTCAAAAATAGACCGTCTAAAATCAAAAAAGAATTTACAATAGACTATCGCAGACCACGACTTGCAGAAGATGAGAATCTGTTAAAATATCAACAAGACATACTAGCTGAATTGAGAACCGAAGTAAAAGCACAGATGAAAGGGGAACTTGGACAATGAATTTACAGTGGTTTCTTCTTTCGTGCCTTGAAAACTAGTGCAATTATAGCTGCCGCAGGTATGATGCCAAGTAAATAATACGCATCAAACGCGCTTTGTGGTCTCATCTCACCATTAAACACATTTTGTGGCTCCTTGTTGCTTTCAAATCCAGAAATTACAATCTGTTCATTGGCCCGTGGTTCTAAATTAAAGGCAACATGCCATGTGTTTTCTTCGTCTCTACTTTGTATTGATTTAATTTCTTTACCTTCTTGATATACAACAAATTTCTGTGAATCTGATTCCATCGGGAACTCGATGTTTACAAAAGATTCCATCGGCCATGGATTTCTCACCAAAAATGTTAACGCATTTTTTTCATCATCAAATTTTATGTCATTGAGATATCCTTCTGTCTTATATCTAAAATCAAATCTGGTATCATCTCGCATGACATAAGTTGGTATTACCATATCCTCGCCAATCACAAAACAACTGTAGAAATTTACTTGCGTTGCAAGCAATGGATCTGGATAAATAGAAAATTCCTTTTTCTCTCCTGGTTCAATTTTTTCTATGGTCTCAACGCTTTTTCCAACGTCGATAAATTTACTCACCGCACCATGAATCAAAGCATACACTTTAACTCCATACGCAGTAGAATTTCCGTTATTTACTATGAAACCAGAAGTGTGACCATCTTTATGTCTGACAAGAGTGTCGTCATAAACTATTTCTATATTCATGTAATCTGTAGGACCTGGAACAAATGTGACTGCTGGTTTTTCAAGAATTGGATTTTTGCTTGAGATTTGATCAAATTTGATCTTAAATGGGATATCTTTGAGTGGGTTTGCAACTGGTAATGTGTATGACTCTGATATGATTTTGTTCCCGTCTTGAATCCTGAGTTCTACGGTTGGAACTATTGGGTAGCTCTCTGAATTTTTTACAGCCCCAATAACCGTATAAATGCCATTCTCATCAAAATACGAACTAAATTCATTTTCAGGAATCCAAACTTCTGCATTAGCATATTGTATCATTAATACTAATACAAAAACAACAAAACTTGCTTGTATGATGACACTGTTTTTCATGAAGACAACAGGTAAGAACAGTTTGCCGAATTTTAATGTAGAGGACGTTTTCTATAATGAAATCAAACTAGTTTTTTTAATACTTCTAGCGCACCGCTAAAGTCACTAGGTGAACTAACAAGAACATTTCCTGCAATTTTATTCACTTTGTTTATGAAGCCAACAACATCATTGCTATAACTTGACCAATCAAGATTTAACATCTTTGCAGATTTTGAATTCTTTTCTGAAGACAATAAAACACATGGAACTATTTTGAATCCCTGTGGTTTTAATTTGTCCACTATTCTTGTTACCTGATCTACTGAACTGATAACCTGAGTTACAAATCCTTTTGGTTGCGCCTCGATTTTTTTGTGAATTTTA
>DATIDL010000079.1:0-5182 GCA_035456305.1 Nitrosopumilaceae archaeon | reverse complement strand
TGCAACCCTAAAACCTGTAAGTTTTGTTAAATGATCTGCAAGATCTTTATCAGATGCTTCAGTGGATATGTAAAAAACCTCAGAACCTTTAGCGTATCCTTTGGTTAATGGAATTGTCACTGGTACGCTAGTGTTAGTCAGTTTGCCCATCATAGAATTCTTCATTTCCATGGCACTAACATTCAGATATGGGGTTACAATCAACATGGCAAGTGTAAAGCCAAGAATCAGAAATTTGTTTAGACTTTTCATTTACGAATGAATTTATCTTTTAGCATTTAACATTTTTTCCAGATCTGATCCAATTCCTCAATTTCACAAAATAAAAAAACGAATCTATCAGATTTCTTTTCCTAGACTTTTCTTAATGGCTCTTGCTCTCTCTCGTATTGTCACCATACTTATTCCAGAGACTTTGGAGAGGTTCTTTTGACTTTTCCCTTCCATGTTCATTACAGATGCCAAGTATATGGCTGCAGCCGCAAGTGCCATCGGGTTTTTTCCTGCAGACATCTCTTTTTGTTTTACTTTGGTTAGAATTTCTAGTACACTTCTCCTGGTTTTTTCGCTAAGACCTACTGCTTCAGATATTCTTGTGACAAAATCTGACGAGTCATATGATTGAATATGTAAATCAAGTGATTCAACTAGTATTCGGTAATGTCTTGAAAGTCCTTTGATGCTGGTGTTTCCTGCGTTTGCTACATCCTGTAAAGTTCTTGGAGTATTTGCTTCTCTGCAAGCAGTATAAATTGATGCAAGCATCAAGTCTGTAATTCTTCTACCGCGTGTTAATTTTTTAGCTAACGCTTTTCTGTAAAGATATGCAGCACGTTCTGTAATGTTTTCTGGGAGTTCAAGCTTTTGCTTTATAGTATCAAGTACTACAAATGCTGATCTCAAGCTTCGATCATCATTTTGAAATTTACTTCTAGTGTCCCACATTCTGAGTCTTCCAAATGTGTCTTTGACATAGCTTGACAGTGTATTTCCATGTGCATCCTTGTCTTTGGCGTCTATCATAGTTGCCAATCCTCTGTCATGCAACGCCAGTGTTGACTTCATTCCAGTTCTACTTTTTTCCAAGTATTGATCTGTGGTGTATCCTATAGATTCAAGTCCAGGATCCTCAACTTTTTCAACCAAGACAAGACCACACCTTCCACAAAGGATTTCTCCGCTAACGTTGTCAGTTATGACTGGACCGTGTGTTGTACTGTCTTGACTATGGTCTTTTGCATTGCGGCTAAATATCATTCTTATACTTACTATACAAAGGTAAGTACTTAAATTGTGATGGTGTCGGCAAAGAAAGTAAGTTACCTGATGGTTAGTTGCAAAAAACTATCACATCAAGCCAGTCCACATTTTTCATAGTATCTTTGATGGTATTCTTCTGCCTTGTAGAACTTGGTAGCAGGTGTTATTTCTGTAACAATTTTTTTTGTATAGATTCCAGAGTTTTGTTGCCTTTCCTTTGATGCCCTTGCAGTAGCTTCTTGTTCTGGACTGTGAAAAAAGATGGCAGATCGATACTGTTCTCCAACGTCTGGCCCTTGTCTATTAAGTGATGTTGGATCATGGTTTTCCCAAAACACGTTCAAAAGTTCCTCATATGGAACCACGGATGGATCATATTCTATCTGGATTGCTTCTGCATGTCCTGTCTGTCCGTTACAGACATCCTCATATGTTGGATTTTCGGCATGTCCACCGATATATCCCACTGCTGTTGATGTAACGCCTTTTACTTTTCTAAATACAGGTTCAACGCACCAAAAACACCCTGCAGCAAACGTGGCTTTCATGAGTCTTTTTGCAAATTTGGCTAAATTAAACCCTAGCTAATCTTTAGTATGAAAAATAAGCATCATCGACATTCACAGTTTGGTTCTCCGCAAAGACAAATTACTTGAAATGAAAACATCTGGCTAGTTGAAGAGAATCCATCGGTTACATCTACAAATACCAAAAGCGTTTCAGCGTCAGCATTTTTATCAATCTCCCATGAGAAAAAATACTCACCTTTAGAATCAGTTATTCCCTGGAATTCTTTGAATAGGTTTTCCCCATAATCTTCCACCCTGATTTGTACAGTAGCACCGCTTAGTGGATTTTCTCCATCTGTCACATGAACATTAATTGATTGCATTGTGCCCCGCCTTACTTGCTCTTTTCCCTGTACGTAGATTTGCAGATGATTCTGCATGTTTGGATTTTGAAAATCTACAATCATGATTTTTGAATCAATCAGATACTGGATTCCCAAAACAAAGTCATTATCAGATATTTTTCCATCTGCCCACCAGCGCGCATTATTTTTTATCCATGAAGGGATTTTTGGAGAAGAGCTTTGCTTTACATAAAAACTAGATTCTTGGATAGGAGATCCGCTAAACATGCCAGTAATTGTGTAGAGCCCTACTGGAGAATCATGATTTAAAACCAAAGTGGTCTGATAGATACCGCTTTCCAAGACAGCGGCTGTCAGATCAATTGTTTTGCCGTCAGGTTGCAGTATGATAAGAATCACATTGTTTCTTTTTTTGAAATCGCCTGTAGTTCCAGAAATTGTGACAAGTGATGTTTGACCATATTTTGGTAGTATGTATACATTTGTAGAATCATGTTCTATTTTGATTTGCAGTATTCCGTCTTTTGTAAGATGCTCTAATGATTGGATAAATTTAGAGTCATCAATTTTTTTCTCAGCCCACAAACCTGCCGTCTGTTTTATCCAAGACGGTATGGTTTCAGCATGCACATTACATACTACAAATACAGAAAAACCAATCAAAAATATAAACAGATATTTCACAGACTTTTTTATCAATAGACAGATTTCATTTTTAGCTAAATCCTGCTCCAAACTTGTCTCCTTCTTGCAATAGATCTATCGAGTCAGAGTTTTTTAGTTTCAGGTACAAAAATGCTTCATTGACAAGCTGTACCGCAGATTCACCATCTAAGTCAAAGTTTGTTTTTACAAAATCATAATATTTTTGCAAGTTTATTGGATTTTGTTCATCAAGTGAAGTTTTGTCTTTTGCAATTAATGATGCTACCTTTTCAATTCGAGAATCATGTTCAGAATCTTCCAATAGTTTGTATGATCAAGTCCACTATTTGAAAGATGTTCCACAAAATGCTTGTCTCACACTATCTAGTAACGCAACCATCTGCGAATAAATATACTGACCTAATCAATAGGATTGGACAGTATGCTAGTACATGAAGAATCAGAAATTTCACATAAGCGCAGAATTGATCTGCATGATGCAGCTAATGCAGTATTATTTCTAGCAGCATTTGTCGGCATTTGGCAGATAGTATTTATGCTTGGAATATGGCCTGAAGTGGCACTGCCTTCTCCTGCAACTGTGGCTGAATCTTTTGCCAGAATAATTTTGAATCATTCGTTACTAAATGGAATAGTCATAACCATGGCAAGACTTGTCGCTGGATTTGCTATTGCCATTGGTTTAGGAGCTGCAATAGGACTAGCAATGATAAAATTCAAAGGGTTTGGGAAAACAATGCAGTCGTTTTCAGCTGGACTATTATCATTTCCAAGCATCGCGTGGGTTCCGTTTTCAATTCTTTTAATTGGCTTTAATGATGCTGGAATACTATTTGTTGTAATAATGAGCTCAGTTTTTTCAATTACAATATCAACATACAGCAGTATCAGAAACATTCCTACCATGTACATAGATGCGGCAAAAAATATGGGAGCTCATGGTTTGTCACTTTTCTTGCATGTCACAATACCAGCTGCGACACCATCTCTGATCATAGGAATAAGACAAGGATGGTCATTTGCATGGCACGCAATAATTGGTGCTGAAATACTAATGTCAATAGTTGGACTAGGTCACATTCTATCTGTAGGAAGAGAATTTCAAGACATGGGTCAAGTGATTGCCAGCATGATTACCATCTTTACAATTGGTTTACTAGTAGACAGGCTCTTGTTGTTCAAGTTAGAAGAGAAGGTCAGATCACGATGGGGTCTGAATCGTAGATAGAATTAGTTTGAACTAATTTTGTAAATGAATTTAACATGGATTCTGTCATCAAAATCAATTGAATCCTAGTATAAAATTTGGAATTGCGGCTGCAATAATTGTAGCAGTAATAATTTCATCGTATTCAGGCATGCAGTTATCAGGTAATAACAACAGTGGAACTGCAGATACTATAAGAATCGGTTACTTTCCAAACATAAACCACGCCCAAGCTGTAATTGGACTTGGAAATGACAATTTCCAAAAAACTCTGGGTGATGTTAAAATCGAGACACAGATATTCAATGCTGGTCCTTCTGCAATAGAATCATTACTTGCAAATAGAGTCGATGTAACATATGTTGGACCAAACCCTGCAATTAACGGATATATTAAATCTGAAGGCGAGGCACTACGGATTATTTCTGGTGCTGCAAGTGGAGGAGCAGTTTTTGTAGTTAGAAACGATGCTGGTATTAATTCAGTTAATGATTTTGCAGATAAAAAATTTGCATCGCCACAACTTGGCAATACTCAAGATGTGGCCCTTAGATCATATTTACTAAAAAATGGATTCAAGACTACTGAAAATGGTGGTAATGTTGAAGTCATTCCAGCAAAGATTCCCGATATTCTAACTTTGATGCTAAAAAATGAAATTGATGGGGCATGGATTCCAGAGCCATGGGGGGCAAAACTAGTCAAGGAAACAAACAGTAGAATATTTCTTGATGAACGCGATTTATGGTCAGAAGGAAAATTTGTAACAGCTCACATCATTGTAAATACTGAATATCTCAAGAATCATCCCGATACAATAAAAAAATTACTTGAAGCACATGTAGATGAAACAATATGGATAAATGAGCATAAAGAAGAATCCATCAAAGATTTTAATTTTGAACTTGAAAAACTCACAGGAAAGACAATTCCTGAAGATGAGATACGAGATGCATTTTCCAGGTTAGAAATTACGTATGATCCGGCAAAAGAATCGCTTTTCAAATCAGCTGATAATGCATTTGAGATAGGATTTTTGGGTGAAACAAGACCAGACTTGTCAGAAATTTATGATTTGAGCATCCTAAACGAGATTCTCAAAGAGAGAAATCTTCCAATCGTGAACTGATGATTTAAAGAGACTTGAAAAATCTATTTCTTATCAAGTACATCAT
>DATIDL010000078.1:0-4193 GCA_035456305.1 Nitrosopumilaceae archaeon | reverse complement strand
GGTGTTTCAATTCCTTCAGAATTAATTTTATCAATTAGATCTTGTGCTTTTTCAATAGCAAGTGTAGCAGTCTGAGATGTTCCTAAGACACCAAACACATAGTTAATTTCAACAGGACCACTTGGCAATGAAATAAGTGATTGTTCATCAACAACTTGCATATTGAGTGGAGATGTGCTTATACCAACAATTACTGTATTTTTAGGTAAAAGTAGAGAATAATCAGAAGGGGCATCAATTTGGAATGACCAGATCTTGCCATTTTTTGCTACAAGATCAGCTGTGTCATAATCAATTTTAACTTCAGATGCACCTAAAGTTTCAATTACTACAGAGTTGGTATCAATTTTGCTAGCTAGTAAAAGATCATTTTCATCCTGCGCCACAAAATTATCAATAGTATTACCAAATAACTCTACTGTAAAATCCGGTTCTAGTGGATCAACCTCCGCTTGATAAAATACATGTGTTGTACCATCGGTATAGATTGTAAAATCAAGAACTTTGGTAGTTCCAAATGATTGGTATGGTAATGATGCCAAGGCGGCCATAACGAAACATGCTGCTATGATTGGTGCTCTGACCATTATTGACAGGGTATGGACAATCCTTACAAAAATCATTCTTTCTTGTGTGGTATACTTTACTGTAGCATACTCTGGCGGAGCATACTCTCTATGTACTAGCTGTAGTCTTTGCTCCATTTTTTAATACCTTAGGTTCATTGACTGGACTAGGTTTTGGAATCTTTGAAATTCCTGGAAAAACCTTATTCCTTTCTCGGTAATCACAAAGAGGCGGTTTCTGTTGTCTTTCATCGAATCTACCAAACCGGCGTCTATTAGCTTCTGGCACTTGTCAAGCACTGCATAGTGCGACAGGTTTGCCCGTCTAGATATGGCAGACACGATTACCCCTTGTGTACCACCGTCCATGGTCACACCCAAAATATCGGCAATTATGCCCATTTCTGATCTGTATTGTTGTTTTGACATGCCATCACTATAGGACGGATGTATTATCAGGGACGCCTTGAAACACCACAGCGGAACGCCTAGCGGAACGGCTGTTTAGGGGTGTGAAATGGTCAAAAATAGGTAATTCGTGTGGCGGGGGCAGAGAGTTTCTTTGGATGATGAATGCCCAAATATGAACAGATTTCATCTAGAATTCTTATTTTACGACTTTGATGGAATAAACCACGCTTATTTTTTAAAAAGATGGAGGCCTTCAATTGACCTCCCCGATTACGGAATTAAAACCCGACGCACCAAACGACTCCGACCTTTTTGGGTAGCCAGCCCATCTGCAAAAGTGTCATTGAAGTTAATGAGACATTGGATCGTCAAGATTAAACAAAAACATGTATGATTAGTGTACTAACGTATGCTACTGCGGCACTGGCTGGTATAGTTATAATCCAAGCCCAGACGATTCGTTTACCAATTCCCCATCTTACTGCAGAAACACGTTTTACTGCTCCTGCCCCCATGATTGCTCCAGAAATTGCATGTGTTGTGCTTGCTGGGATACCAAAATGAGCAAGGGCGGCAAGAACTGTGGCTCCCCCTGTTTCTGCCGCAAAACCTTGGTATGGTTTTAACTGGGTAATTTTTACTGCCATTGTTTTGACAATTCGCCAACCACCAAAAAACGTACCAAGACTAATTGCAAGTGCTGCAATAAGGATAACGTAGAATGGCACTTCAAAACTGGTAATCACGCCTTCTGTTAGTAAGATTAAAGCAATTATTCCCATGGTTTTTTGACCATCATTTGCTCCATGTGTTAGAGAGAAATAGGTAGATGAAACGAGCTGTAATCTACCAAAGACGGAATTTACCTTACTTGGTCTCTTTTTAGCAAATAGAGTAATGATCAGAGTTGCTAGTAGAAATGCGCCGATGAGACCAACTACTGGAGACACTATAATACCAATACCGACTTTCTCTAATCCACCTAAAATCACTGCATGCATGCCTGCACCAGCTATACCTGCACCCAATATACCTCCTACCAAGGCATGACTGCTCGAAGATGGCAGACCTAGTAACCATGTAATTAAATCCCAAATAATTGCACCAACCAATGCTCCAATAACAATGTAAATTGTCACAAAATCTGGGTTGATAATTCCTTTTCCTACTGTAGTTGCAACAGCTACCCCAAAAACAAATGGTCCAACAAAATTTGCTACAGCGGCAAGAGTAACTGCTTGAAGTGGTCTTAGAATTCTTGTGCCTACCACAGTTGCAATAGAGTTTGCCGCATCATGAAATCCATTAACAAAATCAAAAAACAATGCTACAAGAATTGCTCCTATCGCAAGTTCGTACATGGCAAAAAACCCTAAGTATATTTTAGTACAATGTCTTCAATCGAGTCTGCGACATCTTGACATCTATCAGATGTAGTTTCAAGTGCATCATAGATCTCTTTCATTTTGATAATTGTAATCACATCTTTTGTATCAAATAATTCTCCTACTGCTTTACGATGAATTTCATCAACACGGTGTTCTGATTCACTGACCTTTCTACAATGGTCAATTATGGATTTATCTGCCTTGACGTTGTTTAATCTCGTAATCATGTAGTTGACTTCTTTTGTTGCCACTGCAAGTTCTTTGGCCATTTCAAGCATGTATGGTGGAGATGTTGTAATTCTAAAGTTGATGATTCTACCAGATATTCCTTCGATATAATCTAAAATATCATCAGTTTTTGATGCTATTCTTGAGATGTCCTCCCTGTCTAGTGGAGTGATGAAAGTTTTGTTTAGTTCTTCAAAAACAGAATGTGTTAGTTTGTCTGCTTCCCTCTCTAGATTTCTGATCTTTGCGTGATTTTCTTCTAATTTTTCAAAGTTTGAAAATAGATCTACTAGAAGAGCTGATACTTCTTCAGCTTTACAAGCAAGGTCGTTTAAAATGGCCAAGATCTCTTTTTCATTAGATCTAAGCCATGACATCCATTGTGGCATGATTTGTCTCGAAGTTACATAGTTAAATCTCTGTTCTATATACGACATAGGAACTATATAGTAAGTCAAGAAAATAATCAAGAATTGATGAATACAAACAAAACAAAGCTAGAATACAAGTTGAGTTTGTATTAATTCAGAAAAATGTCCATTTTAACTAAAGGCCAAAAGGCAATTGTAGTTGGTTCATTCCTTGGCTGGTCGCTTGATGGATACGATATAGTTCTGATGCTTCTTGTGATACCATCTGTAAGTCAATTATTCTTTCCATCAGAAGATCCTATTTTCAGTTTACTTGCGGCCTTTGCAAGCTATACTGCGACATTAATTATGAGACCACTTGGTGCAGCAATTTTTGGTATCTATGGAGATAAGTTTGGAAGAAAAAAATCCATGATAATAACTATTTTGGGATTTTCAATTGCAACTTTTGTTACGGGACTCTTGCCAACTTATGCTATGGTTGGAATTTTTGCTCCCGCTCTTTTGATATTAACAAGAATGATTCAGGGAGTTTTTGCCGGAGGAGAATGGGGTAGTGGTGCTGTCATCACAATGGAAAGTGTACCAAAACAAAAACGGGGAATTTTGTCAGGTTTTCTGCAAAGTGGATTTTCCTTCGGGTTTCTTTTAGCTTCGATTGCATTTCAGATAATAACAGTTAGTTTTCCTGGTGATGCATTTTCTGAATGGGGTTGGCGAGTGCTTTTCTTTACAGGCATCATTCCAGGAATCATAGCACTTTTTGTTAGATTTAGAATGGATGAATCAGCTCTTTGGTTGGAAAAACAGCAAAGCCATAGACTAGAAAAAACCCCTCTGAGAAAGATTGTCTTTGGCAAAGAACACCGAAAGGCATTCTTTTTGTGTGTTTTTGTAATGACTGGTCTTGTTTACATGTATCATGGCTCAGTTGGTTTTTTGCCAACTCTATTACAACAATTTGGGCATATAGACAGAATACATGTTGCGCCAATAATGATTTCTGCAACAGTTTCATCTTGGCTTGGCATGATCCTAACTGGCTGGCTTAGCCAAAAAATAGGACGAAAAAAATCTATGATCTTCTTTGCTGCTGGCTCTATCATCTTTGTGATTCCACTAGCTTATGGAATACTAGGAGAAGATCTAATGGCTACAATTCTCTTTGTAATCATTTATGCATTCATAGTTTCTACAGCATCTGGACCAGTGCCTGCATTTTTTTCTGA
>DATIDL010000077.1:0-6939 GCA_035456305.1 Nitrosopumilaceae archaeon | reverse complement strand
AGTTTGGTTACCATATAATAAAACGATTAGACTAACGGAATTGCATTTAATGGAATGGTGATTTTTTTCTTCTCCTTAAGAAAATCCAGTGTTATTTCTGAATCATTTTGGCCCAAAAGTATTTTTTTTGCCATACTTGTCTCAATAAGGCGCTTTCCTGTAGGAGATAGTACCCAACCTTCTTCTTTTTTAAATCTGACCATACTTGCCACAACGATGTAAGAATTAGTTATTTTTGCTATGCTGGTGATTAACATTATATATGAAGTAACAAGTTTGCCAACTTCTTTTCTTTCATTTAAAATATTATACAGGCCATTAAGTGAATCAATTACAACTAGAGATTTTTTATTACTTAATTTTACTAACACGTCAGTTAACATCTGATTCCATAGTTCAAGAGTTGGCTGAAATAAAACAAGGTTTTGTGGGGTACCAAGTATTTCAGATGCAAGATAACCACTATACAATAAATCAAGATCAAGATAGAGTACATCGATCTTTGTGTCTTGTACAAGTTTTGCAAGAAAACCTGCTTTCAGAAATGGATCAGAGTATAAGACAGAATTAATTTTGGATTGTGAAAGTATATCATCTAAATCTAAAACAACATTTTTGGTTACATCATTATCATGATTTTTAAGCAACAAAACATGTAGTGATGTTGTAATATAATAATGAATTCAGATTATGATGTCGCACAAGATTTTCCATTTAAAAGTAGAATCTACTTGAATAATGCTTCAACTTCACTCATGCCGATTTCTAGCATAAAGGCAATGACTGATTTTCTTGTGACATATAACGAATTAGGGCCCGATTCTAGTACAGCAGACAATTTTGTGAGAGAGAAGCTTTTTCTTGCTAGAAAAGCCATTTCCCGTTTGATAAACTGTAATCCAGAAGAAGTTATTCTAACTCAGAGTACGACTGATGGTGTCAACATTGTAGCAAATGGATTAAAATTAGAAAAAAAATCAAACATCATAACACGTGGTGCAAGTCATGAACATCCAGCAAATCATTATCCATGGATTCGTCTTTCGGAAAAATGCGAGATTAGAAATTTGCAAGTTAATGAAACAGGATATTTTGAGTTTGAACATCTTAAAGAAACAATTGATAACAATACTGGTCTTGTAGCATTAAGCCATGCACTATTTAACACGGGAGCAATTCTTCCTGTTGAAAAAGTTGGAGAATTACTTGCTACAAATAACATTCCGTTTTTTGTAGACTCGGCTCAAACTGTTGGTTGCGTTGAGAATGTAGATGTAAACAAGATCAAATGCAACTTTATGTCATTTAATGGCTCAAAATGGCTTTGTGGCCCAATGGGAACTGGAATATTTTTTTGCAAAAAAGAATCAAGTGAGTTACTAGAACCACTTCAGGTAGGCGGAGAATCTGCGTTTTTGCATGAAAATAAGATTACCCATAAGGAAATGCCATCTAAATTTCAGGCAGGGTTTAGAAACTGGGCTGGAGTAGCAGGACTTGAAGCATCAGCAGTCTATCTATTACGGTTGGGATTAGGAAACATCAGGCAAAAAAATATCAAACTTGCAGATATTTTACGTGAGCAGTTAGCAAGAATCCCAGGCATTACGCTATATGGACCAGAAGAATCTGAGAAGCGAACTAGTATAGTATCATTTTCTATTCAAGACCAAGATCCAAAAACAGTCGTTGAAAGACTAGAAAAACAAAACATGATTCTTGCAGTAAGGGAAATTTTTAGTAAAAAGGTGATTAGAGCGTCAATGCACTTTTTTAATACAGAGTCTGAAATACAAAAAGTCGTCGAAGCAATTAAGAAATTATAGATTATTGTTCCTGTTCTTCTATTACCATCATTGTGAGAGTGGAATAGACTTTGTCTATTTTTCTGATTTTATTTGTAATTATGTTCCTTAGGTGGTCCATGTTATCTGATGTAATTTTGACAACTATGTCATAAACACCATAAACCCCTTGTACTTCATACTTGACAGCTTTGCCCTCAGTTTCGAGTATTTCTTTGATTTTTTTGATGATCTCTACGTCTGAGCCCAAGTCAGAGTTTAGCAGGATGTAAGTTGTTGGCATGAGATCATTTTCGTTTTACAATATTTAACCTTTGACAGATCAAAATCAGTGTTAGATTTGATTTTTATCTAATAAACAAACTGAAATCTACTTTGTTTGTAATTTTTTGGAAGCTTTCCTGTTATAGGAATCTTGTTTCCACAGAATTTGCAGTTGTTATTCTCATCCATGTTCCAACCTTGAATATCAAAGCCATATCTTTTGACTACAATGTTGTTGCATTGTGAACAGTAAGTGTGTTCAAGCGGATGACCTGGCACATTTCCAAGGTATACGTATGAGAGTCCTTCTTTTTTTGCAATTTCATAGTGTTTTTCAAGTGTCTTAACTGGAGTTGGTTCAAATTCCATCATTTTGTAATCAGGATGAAATCGTAAGAAATGAATTGGCATTTCCGGACCAAATTCATCATATATGAATTTACATAATTTGGTTGCATATTCTAGATTATCTCCAACTTGAGGTACAATAAGATCTGTGATTTCTACGTGAATTTTCGTTTTGTCTCTGATTTCTATCAGTGTATCAAAGATGGGTTTTGGATCAGGTATTCCAATGTATTTTCTACTAAATTGTGGTTCTGCGTTTCCCTTAAAATCTACGGTTATGCAGTCAAGAAATTCATTCATCATCTTTACTGATTCGGGAGTATCATATGCATTTGACACAAAGATGTTGAATAGCCCTTTTTTTCTTGCAGCAACTCCACAATCACGTGCAAATTCGATAAAAACAGATGGCTCGTTGTATGTGTACGCAATTCCGTCGGCTCCTAGTTTGAGGGCTTGATTAGCTACCTCTTCTGGAGTCATATCAGTACCCTCTATTTTTCGTCTTTGACTAATATCATAATTTTGGCAGTACTTGCATAACCAATTACACCCGGTTGTGGCAATAGAAAATATGCTTGTGCCAGGACGATAATGTATCACAGGTTTTTTTTCTATAGGGTCAACATTTCCAGCAATAACTTTACCATAAACAAATAGTTCTAGCTTTCCAGCCTCATTTCCGCGTATACCACAAAGGCCTATCTGTCCTTTACCAATTTCACAATATCTTGCACAAGCTGTACATCTAACCTTCTCATTAGGTAGCTTTTCGTAAAGTATTGCTTCTCTAGTCGTCATATACTATAACAGGAATTTGTCATATAAGCTATCAGGCTACTGCAGACATCTTTCTCTTTTCTGGTTTAACTTTTTGAATTGTATTTACCAGATCTTCTTGAGTTATCTTGATTGATTTGACAGATTTTTCTTTGTTATTTACAAATCTCTTGATTGCACTCATTGCAGCTCTGTTGCAGATTCCTTCAATTTCTGCACCACTGTATCCTTCTGTTTGTTCTACAAGTTTTGCAAGATCTACATTGTCAGCTAGAGGTTTTTTCTTTGTATGTATTCTGAAGATGTTTTCTCGTCCTTTTGCATCAGGTAATGGCACTTCAATTATTCTATCAAATCTACCTGGTCGTAGTAGTGCGGCATCTACAATGTCTAATCTGTTGGTTGCACCAATGACTACAACATTGTGTAGCTCTTCTAGACCATCCAATTCTGTTAGAATTTGTGATACTACTCTTTCAGTTACATTTGAATCTGAACTTCCAGAGCCTCTGCTTGGAGCAATAGCATCCACTTCGTCTAGAAATATTATACATGGTGCGGCTTGTCTTGCTTTTCTAAAGATTTCCCTTACTCCTTTTTCAGATTCTCCTACCCATTTTGATAAGAGTTCTGGTCCTTTGATGCTAATGAAATTAGATTCTGTAGTGTGAGCAACTGCTTTTGCAATCAGTGTTTTACCAGTACCTGGGGGCCCATGCAACAAAATTCCTTTTGGCGGAGAGACGTTTGTGTGCTCAAATGCTTCTTTATGTTTTAGCGGCCATTCAATGGATTCACGTAGTTCCTCTTTGAGTGACTCTAATCCGCCTACTTCATCCCAAGTTACGTTTGGAACCTGAACTAGTACTTCACGTAATGCTGATGGTCTGACTTCTTTTAATGCATCCTTGAAATCGTCATCGGTGATTACAATTTTTTGTAAAAACTCCAATGGTATTTTTTCCTCTTCTAGATCTAATTCAGGCAAAATTCTTCTTAATGATCTCATCGCAGCTTCCTTTGCAAGAATTTCTAAATCAGCCCCTACAAATCCATGTGTCACTTTGGCAATCTGATCTAGATTGACTTTGTCATCAAGTGGCATTCCACGAGTATGAATGTTAAGAACTTCTTTTCTTCCAGATTCGTCTGGTATGCCAATCTCAATTTCCCTGTCGAATCGACCTGGCCTTCTTAGTGCTGGATCAAGAGAATCAGGTCTGTTTGTTGCTGCAATTACAACAACTTTGCCCCTTGATTTCATTCCATCCATCAAGGTAAGTAATTGCGACACTATTCTTTTTTCTACTTCGCCAGTTACTTCTTCTCTTTTTGGAGCAATAGAATCAATCTCGTCAATGAATATTATGCTTGGAGCATTTTCTTCGGCTTGTTTGAATATATCACGCAATCTTTCTTCGCTTTCACCATAAAATTTGCCCATGATTTCTGGACCGCTAAGAGAGATAAAATGAGAATTGGTTTCTCCTGCAACTGCTTTTGCTAAAAGTGTCTTTCCAGTACCTGGTGGTCCATACAACAATACGCCTTTTGGAGCTTCAACACCAAGTTTTTCAAATAATTCAGGATGTCTCATGGGAAGCTCAATCATCTCACGCACTTTTTGAACTTCTTTTTTTAGACCGCCTAGATCGTCATAAGTAATTCTTGGGACAGATTGGTCTATTGCCTTTGTCATACTGCCTAGTTTAAACTCGGTTTGGTCAGTTACAATGACTGGTTTTCCTGCAGGAGTGGTATTGGTTACAATTAACTGTGTTTTGCTGCCTAGCTGTGTATTGACTATGAGAGTATCACCGGATGTTAAAACATGCCCGTCATAGTTTGCTTGCATATATTCCTGTAATCCTTCTTCACTTAGTTTTTCAATAGGAGACACTACTACTTGTTCTGCCCATTTTGCATCTACATTTTTTATGGAAATCTTTTCGCCAATGCCAGAACCAATGTTATGTCTTGTTAGACCGTCAATTTTGATTATTCCATTACCATAATCTTCAGTAGCACCAGGCCATAACTTGACGTGGCTTTTTCTATTACCAACAATTTCTAAAATCTGGCCAGTTTCCCACTTGTTGTCTTCTACAACTTTAGGATCCACTACAGCAATTCCTTTTCCTACTAGTCGTTGCGGAGCCTCTGCAATTTTTAAAATTATTTCGCTCATAATCTAATCACCATAAAAAAGAAATGGAGTTTATTCAACCTCCACGGTCTTACCTTTGGGTTTTTCCTCTTCTTTTAATTTGAAACGTACTTCAAGAATTCCGTTTGCATAAAGTGCCTTGACAGAATCTTCATCTACTTTGTGTCTTATCGGTACTTTTGCGTGGTATTTTTTCTCACCATGTACTGCATCAAGATTTACCGTTCTTCCTTCAACTATGATTTTGATGTCCTTTTTCTCGACTCCAGGCATTTCAGCAATTAACTTCAATACCTTTTCCTTGTCGTCTACAAGAACATCTACAAATGGTTCTCGAATATCAGATGTTGGTAACATGGTAGGTTTGACGTTTCCAAATTCTTTGACTATTGGTTTCCCATCTGATCCTACTGTCATGGTATACCCGTAGTAGTATGGACCAAATGTCTGAAGGTTGTCTGTGTTTTTTAGATCGTCAAAGATGTCATCTATGTCCATAAACTGTCTGGACATCCTTCGCCAAAGGTTATCAAATTCGTCTGTTGGGAACATGTCATAATCACCTATAGTTTGTAATAGTTATGACATTATATATATTTTATTGTATAATATACCTAAAACTTACATAAGGCTATTATATATGACACTACTAATAAGCTTGAGATGCGAACAGCAAATGTCACCATTCCTGATGCAGTACGAGAAATAATCACTAGAAATCGTTCGATTTATGATTGTGTGAAAATGGATCTGATCAACTATACTGCATTGGCAGTAAAGATCCAAAAAGAAGTTGAAGATTATGTTGGCAGCCCAGTAAATCTAAACACGGTGGTAGTTGCAATCAAAAGATACGCAGATTCTTTTGAGAGAAAAGAAGAAATTCAAAATGAACCAGTACTGAAAAATGCAAGACTCTCTTTGACAGATGGAATTGCTGATATTAAATTTTCAACGGATAATTTTGGGATAGATGATACTGTAGACCTGCTAAACAAATTTACTCAAATCGATCCCAATTATGAGTTTTTCAGGCTGACAGACTCTTTTAGAATATTAACTGAGGATGTATTAGATGTGAGAAAGCTGTTGGAATCATTCCCAAACCAGAAAAATATTTTCCAGACTGGACTTGCAAAGATAAGCATACGAATTTCAGGAGTTCAAAATAGATCAGATGTGGTCTCTTTTGTATCGGAAATCTTGCATGATAATGGCATAGAGATTGTTAATGCGTATTTTGGACAGGACGATATCATTATGGTTTTGCAGGAAAAGGATGCCGCCAGGGCATATCAGATTTTGCGTTCTGAAATTTCAAAATAAATCTAGGGTGTTTATACACCAAGTGTTTCTGGTTTGGAAATGTCAAGAAAGATTTTGTCGCCCACAGAAAGGCCAAGCTCTTTGTATTCATGCATGTCCAGTTTAATGGAGGTTATGTTACCAGCCTGTCCAAATGCCCCACCAGACATCATTTTATTCAGACCTTTTACCATATCATCCATATTTGAAAATCCCATTACGTTTGAACCAAAAGGAGACATTGGTTGTGCCTGATCCCTGAAATCCTTA
>DATIDL010000076.1:0-6397 GCA_035456305.1 Nitrosopumilaceae archaeon | reverse complement strand
TTAATAATTTCTGATGCAAATGCAATTTTAAAAGAACACAAACTTTGCGATAATTGTCTTGGAAGATTGTTTGCCCAAAAACTTGGCGTATCATCGCACAAAATACTTGGAAGCAAAATTAGAAATATTTTGAAAAAAAACGTACCAAAAAGCTGCTATATCTGCAAAAATACCATATCAAAACTTGACACGCAGCTAAACAAAATGCTTGAAATGTCTCATGACTATGAATTCTCGTCTTTTCTTGTGGGCGCAATACTGCAGCCATCAATACTGGACAGGGATGATCTGATCCGCTCAAAATTCAAACTAAAAGGAACCAACAGCATAAAAGGCGACATCAACAGAGAAATCGGAAAAAGATTTGGAAGAAAAACCAGAACCAGTGTAGATTACCAAAATCCAGACATTGTATTTACGCTGGATTTTAAAAATGAAGAATGTGAAATTAAACCAAAGCCAGTCTTTCTTTCTGGTAGGTATACCAAAAGCATACGATCAATCCCGCAAAAACAAAGGCCATGCAAAAACTGTAAGGGAAAGGGATGTTATGTATGCGAATTTCATGGCATATCTGAATTTGATAGTGTAGAAGGAAAAATAGCGAAGCTTCTTTACAAAAAGTTTGGAGCACAACAAATCAAGATT
The DNA here is from genome assembly GCA_035456305.1 of Nitrosopumilaceae archaeon. GTDB lineage: Archaea > Thermoproteota > Nitrososphaeria > Nitrososphaerales > Nitrosopumilaceae > UBA8516. Next base: position 5,749 of record DATIDL010000076.1, on the reverse strand, counting down.
ACATGGATTGGTAGTGAGGATGAAACAAGTCTGGTTTTGGGAAAGGGCAGGCCATTTTTTGTAAAGCTTGTAAACCCACACAAAAGACGCCTAAAACTAGGTAAAAAAATCACTCTTGGCGACGTGACTATTCACGGTCTTAAGGTAATTGGAAAGATCCCATCAAACATTATGCGATTCAAGTCCAAAGTGGAAATGGAAGTACAAACTCAAAACGAAATCAATCCTGAGCAGCTAAAAAATCTACGCCAACTGAAAAAGCAACCAATATCAATTTATGAAAACTCTGGAAAGCGAAGCCTAAGACGCATATACGATATACGTTACAAAAAAAAGTCTAACAATTCTTTTTCACTTTTTATAAAAGCAGACGGTGGTGTTCCACTAAAAAGACTTGCAGATGGAGTTGAGGTTACCCCTAGTCTGAGCAGCATACTAGAAAACCCATGCAAGTGCAAAGTTTTCGATTTTCATGAGATCGTATTGAATTAGGTTTTGATTTATTCACAGTACTAACGTTTTTTATAGTCTGATTCGAGCTTTCATCCATTGGATCCATTACTAAAGGTTCATGAGGCGCACAAAAATGGACTCTTGCCTGACAAAATTCATTCTCTTATTGTTGATAGATTCCCAGTGGCTGTTGCAGGAATTGACAGGATAGAAAAAGCCTCTGGAATGAATTTTCCTCTTGCATATGTGGAACCATCTATCGTACTTACACATGCTAATACGAGTTCCTTTGATTATGGAATCCTGTTTGCTAGAACAATCCCAGTTGTAACTGGTGATACTCTTCAGGTTGTTATCCAAATTACTGCACCCCTTGTAGCATATGGGCTGAAAGGCACCATACATGCAATACTTGCGCACGAATTTCTGCATTATTTGGAACTTGTTCGCAAAGTGTCAAAAATGGATTTTGTCTCAGATGAGATTTCCGGAAATCTCTTTGAGGGAATATACTCTGATACCACAAGACTCTTTGAGCCACGAGCAGTATTTGATGACAAAACTTTGTTGCTGCACATTACGAAAAAATTTCCAGAGGGATTTAGAGACTATAAACTTGAAGATAAGGTAGTAAAGAACTGGATAGAAAAAAAACTCCCTACCACAAACATCACACTGGACACAAACATCGCCAAGATTCCCGCAAACGTGATAGCTAACACGAAAGTAGATCCAAAAATTTTATCAAAACTTGACGAGTTTGAGCAAAAGGCTTCTAAACTTAGAAAGAAAAAATTGTACTGATTACTGGATAAATTCAGTTAATCCGCATTTACCGCATGTGCGTCTATTTTTGTGCTCTGACATAAAGACTCCTTTGCCACATCTGGAGCATTCTTTTCTCATTCTTTCAGCCTTGTCTCCTTTTACTTTGTAAAACTTGTAAACACTGGGACTGGAACCTTTCTTTCCTGCCATTACTTACTCTTTTCCTTTTTTTCTTCGGGTTTCTTTTCCGACTTTTCTTCTTTCTTTTCTACTGGGGCTTCTTTTGTTTTAGCTGGTGCTTCTTCTTTTGCTTTGGCAGGGGCATCTTTTGTCTTGGCAGGAGCAGCTTCTTTTGCTTCAGCGGGTGCAGCTTCCTTTGTCTCTTCTTCTGTCTTTCCTCCGCCCTTTGCTTTTTCTAATCTGGTGAAAATTGCCGGTTTGATGTGTTGTTTTGCAAGTTTCTCGTCGTCATAAACGTAGAATGTGCCAGAAACCATCGGTCTGCCGGTTTCATTTTTTAATGTGATTGGAACTATTACCTTTCCTTCCAACTTGAATTGTTTTGCTATCATGTCTATGGCTTCAAGTTTTTTCAGCTTGCCACCAAGACCCTTAAACGTACACGTAATCTCTCTTCTTGAGAGCAGGTTGTTTTTTACATCCCGTGTGGTCTCTATCATAGACATGTATCCCAAGTCCGCCTGATAGTTCATATAAATCTTAACAGAAAATAGCTAACAGATTTAAGAAATTACAACTTTGTTTTGTTATGGATCGTTTTATGATTCATTTGAAAAATTCAAGGCATGTTCTTCCACAAGATTCGTCAAAACTTCTTACACAAGCTCGTCATCTTGCAGCTGGCATGAATATTACAATACGAGATATGCGAGTCTCAAGCAGATATTTGGAATTTGATGCTTCTATAGAAAAAGAACGTCTGGATGAACTTGTACGAAAATTAGAGTCAATAGGACCACTTGATCATGCAAAACACGTTGTTGAAGAACCAATAGAAAAAAACGACGCAATAGAAAAAGGAAGATTCTATTTCAATAACGAAAGATTTTGGGAGTCACACGAAATCTTGGAAGGGGCATGGAAAAAATCTGAAGGAAAAGAAAAAGAACTGATTCAAGGAATAATTCTTGTCGCAGCTGCACTGGTTCATTATCAAAAGGATGAAAATGAAATCTGCCTTTCAATTTTTAGGCGTGCTCTGGAAAAAATTGGCAATGCAACTGGGAAATACCATAAAATAGACATCGATGATCTGCGCAACAAAGTTTCTAACATGATCAGAACTGGAGTTTTGGAAACTTTTACGATTTAATCAGCTGTATTGCCGTTTTAATCACATCCGCACCTGCAAGCAATCCTATTTTGCCTTTTTTTGCTTCTTCTTCAGTAAACCTGGCGGTTCCATCTTTTTTAATGGCATCGCCAGAAACCAGCACCGGTACAGGATCTGCACTGTGTGCCTTGTTTATACATGGAGTAGAGTGATCAGCCGAAATCACAATTGCTACTTTTGACGTGTCTATGTTGTTAAGCAACGTGCCAAAAAATCGCTCGTCTATCTCTTCAATGTTTTTCATCTTGCCAATTGCATCCCCGTCGTGTCCAAATTCATCAGGGCCCTTGATGTGTACATATATTGCATTTTGTGTTTCCATTGCTTTTGCAGCTACTCTTGCCTTTTCTTCGTAGTCTGTCAAGCCTCCAGCACTAAACGTCTTCATCTTTAGGACATTTGAAATTCCAATCTCCACTGGCATGTCTACGATGCAAGAAAACTTCATTGAATGCATTTCGTTTATTGGGGTAAGTTTTGGAAATCTATTTCCTGCGTCACGCAAAAGTATGCTGTTTAAAACTTTCTTGCCTTTTTCTTTTCGCATTTTATTAATTTCACTTTTTTTCATGATGGCAATTGATTGCTCGGTAAATTCATTGACAAAAGTGGCAGTAAGTTTTGCACTGGGTGACTCATTTAGAGGAAGGCATCTTTCAATCTTAAGATAGTCTCCAACTGCTTTTGCGACACCCATTCCGTCTATTCTACCATATGCTGGATCCGTGTTGCTAATCTCTGAAGAAAGCGATTCTCCATCACATCTTATTCTTACGATTACTCTGTGTCCAATAGTTGGTGCAACAACCACTGATGCTTTTGGATTTGAAAACCTGACAAGACGTTCTATCTCAAGTGACACTCCCAGGGCATCTTCTTTTTCGATGTTTCTGCCTGCCCGCCTGTCAGTTATTATGCCCTCGTCATTTATGGTAGAAAAATTTCCTCGCAGGGCAAGATCTCCGTCTCTGAAATCTATGCCTATTCCTATCGCTTCGATTACTCCTCTGCCGACATAATCATGTAAGAACTTGTATCCTAACATATTGAAAACTGCAATGTCAGATTGCGGTGCAATGCCTTTTCCAACTGAGATCACTTGGCCTATTGAGCCGTTTCTTGCAATCTTGTCAAGGTTTGGAGTTTTTGCAAAACTAAGTGGAGTGCTGCCTTTAAGATCCGGATGTGGAAGATCTCCGACTCCGTCCAAAAGAACATAGATCATATGAACATCAGAATTGTCACTAATTTCTGCTCAGCTCACTTTCGAGTTTCTTGTGTCACACATAAACTTTACAATATTTTTTAAGACTCGATCTTTGAAAAGGCTTTAAATTACTAGATCAAATTGCTAGTGATATGGGGGATCTGCGCAAGGATTACACTATTGAGAGATTTGTTATTGTTTCTCCCGACAACCACCGAGTTGTTGCAGATCCAAAAAAATGTCCGTTCTGTCCTGGAAATGAGGCCATGACAAATCCTTCATCACTTTCTCTTGTGGCAAAAGATGGAATGTTGCAAAGACTACAAGACAGCGAGGATTATTATGTTGAGGGTTGGTCTGTCAGAGTTTTTGAAAGCAAAAACCCAGTTGTGTCTACCACCTCTGAAAATTCTTACAGTGACAGACCGCTTTACAGCGAACCTGCATACGGTTATCATTACATTGTTGTAGCATCTGAAAAACACAAAGATTCACTTTCAACCATTCCTGTAGAACAGTGGTCCAACGTACTTGTTGTAATTCAGGACAGATTACGCTGGCTTTACACCCAAAGGGGAGTCACATACGTCTCAATCTACGTAAACCACGGTAAAGAGGCAGGTGGATTTACAACGCATCCTCACCTTAACGTTGTCACATTTTCAACAATTCCGCCTGTCATAGAGCAAGAAGCCGAAGCCTCTCACAAAATCCTAAATGAAAAAGGAACATGCCCAATGTGTCAGACAGTTAGTACCGAAACTGGTGGGCCAAGACAGATACTTCAGACAGAAGGTTTTCTTGCATTCTCGCCATGGGCGCCTTCACACCCGTATGAATTCTGGATATATCCCAAAAAACACATAACCAGTTTTTCAAAGATCACGCAAAAAGAGATTAATGATCTTTCATTAATTTTGCGCGCGACACTTGGCGGACTGGCAAATACAACAAAAAATACATCTTACAACATGGTGTTTCATCTGTCCCCTGAAAAGAAAAACAACAGACAGATTCATTGGCACATCGAAGTTTATCCGCAGTCTGATTATTGGTCTGGACTAGAACGAGGATTTGGTGTCTTTCTAAATAAAACTACTCCAGAAAAAGTTGCAGAAGAACTTGGTTCGTCTTGTAGAAAAGAATTGTCTGCTCTTGTAGGCATAGTGTAGCATTAAAAATTAAAATCGCGATCACTTGGTTTATTTATTGAACCAAAAAATTGTAACGCATGGCAGTTGAGAAATGGGTTGGTCTTGCAAGCTTGGGATTATACATCATGTTTGTTGCTGAAATTTTAACAATTCTTATTTATCTTGTAAATCCTACTCATGAAATCCAACCTGGTGGAAAAATACTGCAATACATCTCAATTAGCGTTGCACCAGCTCTGGTTCTTTCTGGAACAGCATTTTTGATGTCACGTCGGTTTGGATCTAGAATAATCGGTTCAATGATAGTTTCTGGAGGAGCTATACTTTTAGTTGGAATGTATTATGCAAGCACGGTGCTGTCTAGTATTGCAAACCAATATTTGGTTCCCGAAGTCACAATTGTTCCACCACTTTTCATGGTAGTATCAATACCTGTCATGATAACCGGTGCTCTGTTGTTTAGAACTAAACCCAAACCAAAAAAACAATACTATTAGAATCAATAATCGATTCTCATAGAATTGGAATTGCGTTTAAAGCCAATTTTTTCGTAAAATGGCACAAGATCATCGGTGCAATCAAGTATGGTTTTGTAGCATCCTTTCTTTTCTGCATAGTCTGAGAGCGCCTTTACTAATTTTTGTCCAATGCCTTTGCCTTGGTATTCCTTTCTTACAACAACATCCTCAATGTGTCCAACCAGCCCTCCTTTGTGAATGAATTTTTGTTCTATGAGCAGAGTTGTAGCTCCAATCACCTTTGAATCAAGCACTGCCACGTAGATTGTATAGTTTGGATCAGATTTTATCTTCT
>DATIDL010000075.1:0-6451 GCA_035456305.1 Nitrosopumilaceae archaeon | reverse complement strand
TCGCTCTAAAAGAATTGCACCGGGAAGAGATGACAAGATTCTGACCAGTTGGAATGGACTAATGATTTCCGCATTTGCCAAAGGATATAGGATAAGCGGCTTGAATGAGTTTCTTGATGCTACACAAAACTGTATTACATTTATAGAAGAAAAACTAACAAAAAATGGTAAACTTCTCCGAACGTACAAAAACGGTCAAGCTAAACTAATGGCATATCTTGATGACTATGTATATTTTGTAAATGCGTTATTGGATGTCTTTGAGATAAATCCTGATGCAAAATATCTAGATCTTGCTGTAAAACATGCAGATTATTTAATAGACCACTTTTGGGATGAATCTGAAAACAATTTCTTTTTTACTGCTGATGATCATGAAAAACTAATCATTAGAACAAAAAATCTCTACGATCTTTCTCTGCCATCTGGTAATTCTGTTGCTGCATATGCGTTCTTAAAACTCTATCATCTGACACAAGACAAGAAGTTTCTTGATGTTTCTACGAAAATTATGGAATCGCTTGCAATCATGGCCGCAGAAAATCCATTTGGCTTTGGACAGCTTCTAAATGCTATGTATTTGTACCTAAAAAAGCCAATAGAAATAACCTTGTTAAACACAAAAGATCATGAAATTTACTATGCTTTAGTAAAAAAATTCCTTCCAGAATCAATATTTGTAACAATACGAAACAAAGAACAACTAACAAAACTTGCAAATTATCAGTTTTTCGCAGGAAAACAATTTGATAAAAACAAAACTATTGTATTTGTCTGCAAAGATTTTACCTGTTCATTACCACTTGATAATTTATCTGAGATCGAAAAATTAATTTAAGAAATTTTTTTTACGTTAATTTCTAATTTTTCTCCAACTCTTGGACTACCAATCATTTCATATCTGCGCCTTGGCATGGAAATTGTAATTGAAGTTTGCGCATAGCTTTTTACTGCAATGGTTGGCTGTGCTTGCATTATTGCTTCAATTAGTGGCATGACCTGTTCTTTTAGTTCTGGATCTAGTTTTTTATTTATGGCATCTAACATTATCTGCTTCTGTGAAACTGGCTCTAGCTGTACATCTTCAACAAGCGAAATTTGTACGATTTGACCATTATCTACTAGTTGTTGTATCTTGTAATGTACTGTCTCTGACATGATTTTCATTAAAAAAGTTAGAATTTATCTCTAACGTAGATTTATGATTTGTCTAGTATTGCTTTTTTTATCTCTGATGCTCTCTGTTTGATAATTTGATTAAATTCCTGAATATCCTCAAGAGCGGGAGTCTGTTTTTGGTTTGTATATGTTTGCAAAAAACCAGAATATACGCATCCTAGTATTATTCCAAAAGTTGTATCTGGTATGTTTTTGACCTCAGCGGTATAAATTTCTGCAATCTCTCTGTAAGAAGGTGCCTCGCTAACGTAGTAATTTATGAGGTTTTCAATAAAGTCTTTAGTTGATGGAGTTATGGCCACATGGTTGATTCAGAATTATCATTTATAATAGTTGATTTTAGAGAAATTACTAACATAATTTGACCCAGTTTCTTTTTAGCTAGATCGCAAATTTCGTATCATGCCAATAGAAATGAATCGAATAAACAGACCATGTCCGCAGTGTAATAACACTACCACATTCAGTACTGGAAAAGAATACTTTTGTGGAAAATGCCTGAACGCAGTTCCAAAAGAAGCCTAAAATTATTAACTGATACTTTTTACTGACATACATGAAATGGAAATTAGAGCGCGAAGATGAATTTTTTAAGATTTTTGATGAGAATAAAAACATTGCAGGATATTTTGATCCTGAATATGGAGAAATTAGACCTGAACACAAGGTATATGAAATAATAGAAGAAATGCACAAAAGGCATGACAAAATTTCTGGAGGCTATCTCATGGTTCCAATGGTAAAGTTTGGAGTGTTTGGTGGAGATCGTGAAATTGATTTAGATTTACTACAAACTAAAATTGATGAAGTAAAAAAAAGAGTTACAAGATGGCAAGAATTTATACTCCATAAAAAAAATTCACAGCATAAGATCGGTGTTTCTCATACAGATTCTGATATGTTAAGCATAACTTTTCCAATTTCATTTACCGTGCCAGTGCCATTAGAAAAAAATCAGATTCTTGCAGAACTGGAAATTATTTTAAATTCATTGCACGAGAAAGGCCTGTTATAACAATCCTTGGCTTTCTTGTAAACAGTAAATATGCAATTACTGATGATATGAGTACAATAGAGGAACCAAATGGAAATTCTGGTACGGCAGTATATTCCTCAGATTCAACTGTTAGATAATAATCGCTGATCTTTTTTGATTGCAATTTGTCTGACACAGATAGTAAAAATGGTACTTCTCCACCTGATTTTAGATAGTCTGGCTCTGTGTATGTCTTGGCGGTGGCGACAACTTTGCCGTCTTTATCGTAAAATGTTGCTATTACAACTATGGTATTAGCTGTTTTTTCATCATGGTTAACTATGGTTCCGCTTATGATGAAATTATCCACAATGTCAAGTCTTGCATGTGAAGATAGTATTTCAAGTGATTCAGTTTTATGATCAGTCGGTACATATTTCACACCCAAAGAATAATGATTGAGCTCTGAAATCCAACTTTCATTGATCGCTAAATCGAAGGGTCCTTTTTTATCAGGCATTATTGTTTCAAGAATAGAATTAGTATATTTTGTGCCAAGACTTTTTCCATCTAACGAATAAAATGTTGCATATACTGTTATTTGATTTAATGGAACGGTGGAAGAATTTTCAATTTCCCCAACAATGTGAAAAACACCTTCGTTGCCTACATAATTCTGATCATTGACTATAGAAACCTGTGCCCAAGCATTTGGGAAAATTAAGATCAAGGAAAGCACTCCAGTTAAGAGTAGTTTCATCACTGATATGTCTGATTCATAGTTTAAAGAACTTATTGTGTATTACTTATCTTTGCCCTGTTAAATGATGCAAGTGCGCTTGTTTCATATTCAAACGCTTGCTGCAAAAGCTCATCTGACTTGATCTTGGCAGCATTATCTCCTGTTTGAATCCATTCTTTTAGCATTCTGTCGCTTTCAAGTTGGGACTCTACAGAGCGTTTAAAAAGATCCAATGAAGGTGCAAAACTCGGTGGCGGTGTTAATTCACCATATCTTGAGATGATCTTTTCAAGTTCAATAAGATAGTTGTCTGAGATCTCTAGGATTTCTTGTTTTGTCAATCTTCCTTCTTCCCACATGGTAAAGTTTGATTCATACTCTGAAGCAATTTTTTTTAGGTCACTTTGTATCTGTTCAAGATCATTACCAAATCGCTGACCTGAAATTTTTGCCTGATCTGTGTAATAGCTAATTATAATTACTATTCCGATGATTATGGCTCCCGCCATAATTGAAACATATGTTCCTTTCTTGCTTGATTTCAAAGATTTTTTCTTCACATTCTAAGTTTTTTTATTAATGAAATAAATCTATTCTGAATATGACGTAAACCTAATCTATGTAATTTCCATCGGCATCTGCTTTAAGCTCTATAACCATAACGCTGCCACTGATAAATGACTCGTTTCGAACTGTACGAACACGTCCTATTTCAAGATGATATGGCCAAATATCTACCACAATTGTACCAATTTTGACATTTTCTGGTGCATCCGTAATTTTGATGTCTTCTTTTTTTATTCCATGATCGATTAGTTTTTTGACACAGTGATTAAGTAATGGTTCTGGTAATCCGTGGTTTATTGCCCAGACGGTTCCGGTATATTCTATGTTTGTCAATTTGAGTTGTTTTTCTTTTCTTCTATAATTATCCTTCGGGATTTACCACTTTTAATGTCATCGTGCTTATCACTCTTGACAAGCTTCTTATCCTAAGTGAAATTGCTTTGTCAAAATCCTCTTGAGTCTGAGCATTAATTTCTGCTATTATGTCATAAGAGCCAAATGTTATGTATGCCTTTTTTACTTGTGGAATGCGTTTTAACTCCTCAAGTATGTATTCTTCAGAACCTAGATCACAATTAAGCAACACGTAACCCATCTGCATGATTTTTCTTCTACACTAGTTTGTTACTTAACTTTGTCTATTATTTTGAAAGCCAATGAAGGGATTTGGACCCTCGACCTTCTGATTACAAGTCAGATGCTCTAGCCAGGCTGAGCTACATTGGCATAATGTATGAGGAAAATCTAGATGGTTTAAAATGTTATCAAATAAACCAAAGCTTAAATTAATTACAACTAAACAAACCACACATGCCTTCTTTCAAAGTTAGCGTTACCATAGAAAACAAACCAGAAATAAGTGATCCAGAAGGTGATACCATATTGCATGACCTTATCTTAAAAGGAAACCATTCTTCTGTAAAAAAAATTCGTTCTGCAAAGATGTTAAAGTTTGAAGTTGATGCAAAAAACAAAAAACTTGCAGAAAAAATTGTACTTGATTTATGCAACGAATTTAGAATATACAACCCACTGGTAAGTCGCGTATCTGTCGAAAGCACCGATATTTGAGACACTATTTTTTACTGCTTTTTACAACTTTTCGCTTTAAGGCGGTGACATCTAGCGCCCCATCTATGAGAAGCTTGCTCCTGAGGTGTTTTGCCAAGTCTGTTTCAGTTATAATGCCAACAAGCTTGCCGTTTTCTAAAACAAGCAGTCTACGTATGTTGTTGTTTATCATTTTTTGAATGGCATCTTCTACGGGTGTCATTGGTTCGACCCAGCGAAATTTAAGGGACATTATATCTGAAAGTGGCACATCAGAACTTTTTCTATCTGTAGTTGAAATTTTGCGTGCCAGGTCTCTTTCCGTAACCAGTCCAATTGGGGTTTCATCTTTTATGACTATTAGCGAGCTAACCTGTCTTTCTGCCATTAAAAGTGCTACGTCTTTTGCTGTTTTATCATGTTCTATTGTGATTACATTACGAATCATGATATCACGTACATGTGTCATAGCTATTACCAAAAAGAAATTGAATAAAAACGATTTCATTCGATTCAATTTAATAATCCTGATAAAATAAGAAAAGTGTGAAAGTAGGCATTGTGGTTTTTCCTGGAAGCAACTGCGATCGGGATATGCACCATGTACTCACTGATGTCTTTAAACTGCACACTGAACTCTTATGGCACGAACAAGAATTGCCAAAGAATCTTGATGCCATAATTCTGCCAGGAGGATTTTCATATGGAGACCGACTTCGCGCTGGAGTTATTGCCGCACACAGTCCTGTTATTTCAGGTATAAAAAAAATGGCAGAAAAAGGAATGCCAATTCTTGGAGTTTGTAACGGCTTTCAAATTCTTGTAGAATCTGGACTTTTGCCTGGTGCTCTTCTTAAAAATACCTCACTTAATTTTATGTGCAAATGGACAGAGCTTATAGTAAAGAATAACAAGACTCCATTTACTAATCATTTTAAGCTAAATCAAAGAATTCCAATCCCCATTGCAAATGGTGAGGGAAGATACTATGCAGATAAGGAAACACTACGTACAATGAAGAAAAATAATCAAATTGTCTTTACCTATTGTGAAGAAGTAAACGGTTCTACAAATAACATTGCAGGAGTCTGCAATAAACAAGGTAACGTTGTAGGCATGATGCCTCATCCTGAGAGAGCTGCAGAATCAGCAATAAATCCAAAGAATTCAAAACCTGCCTCTATGATATTTGAGTCTCTTCTAACCTCCATAGGGGTAGTACAATGAGTCTTACTCAACAAGAACATGGTTTTCTCGAAAAAAAAATTGGTCGAAAACCAAATCCGCTTGAACTACAAATAGTTGCAGCCGAATGGTCTGAACACTGTTCATACAAATCCTCAAAAAAATTTCTAAAACTTCTTCCAAAAGAAGGAACGCGTGTAATTTCTGGACCGGGTTATGATTCCGGCGTGCTTGATGTAGGTGATGATTATGTTGTTACTGTTCATATTGAAAGTCATAATCATCCTTCTGCAGTCGAACCGTATGGTGGAGCTGCTACTGGAGTCGGTGGAGTTATAAGAGATATCTTATCTGCTGGAACAAGACCAATTGCAATACTTGATGGCTTAAGGTTTGGAAATATAGAAAAAGATCCGCATGCAAAATGGCTATTCAAAAATGCTGTACGCGGAATTGCTGACTATGGGAACTGTCTTGGAATTCCAACCATCGGGGGAGAAATTGAATTTGATGAGTGTTTTACAAATTATGCACTTGTTGATGTTGCTGCAATTGGTTTTGGAAAGAAAAACAAACTAATTCGAAATAGGGCTGACAAGGATGATTTTGTTGTTTTAGTTGGTGGTTCTACTGGACGTGATGGTATTGGCGGTTCACAATTTGCCTCAGATAAATTAGAATCAGAAAATCGTTCAGCGGTTCAGATTCCAGATCCTTTCATTGAAAAACTAGTCATAGAAGCTGTGCTTGAA
>DATIDL010000074.1:0-2849 GCA_035456305.1 Nitrosopumilaceae archaeon | reverse complement strand
CAGAATCGTAAAAATGAAAGTTATTTTGCGATCAGAAAATCAGTTGAAATTCGACCCAAAAAACACCCAAAAAGTGCTCTTATTTGCGCTTTTTTGTTCGTGCATGTGCCTAATTCTCACTTTATCAAAAAGCGAATCAATCTAAACCCAAAATCCTCAAACTTACTAATGATCTAGTAGCAATTCTTAATAATTATGCACATGAGATCAACCCAGATTTGAGAAATCTACTGGCCTTAGCATTTTTCTCACTTTTACTCTTACCACTAAATTTAGCTTGGGCAGAATATGATTCAAGCCATCTGCGAGTGCCAGAAATATCAATGACACCAACTTCCGGACCACCCGGAACTGAAATTACAATTACAGTCTCAAACTTTCCTGACACATCAAATGAAGTGTATCCATATCCAGACTTTTACGTCTACTTGCCATTTGCAGATGCAATAGGAGACAGCAACGTGCCAGGCAACTGCGATGGAGAATCTTGTTTTCCAATTTACACATATCAAGATGCACAGAAAGGAAACTTTGCAGATAAAATAATCACATTCAAGCTTTTCAGCACAAACAACCCAAAGCCAGTCTATCTTGATAACAAACTACACACAGTGTGTGATGTAATGGTAAACAACAAGGCACAGCAAAGCTTTACCGACATTTGCTCAAAACAAAACCAGCCAATGGGAGATTATGAAATAAAATTTGCGTGGGGAACCATAACAGGAGAATATGATATTGTAGAAACAATGACATTTACAGTAACAGAGGGAAACGTTGCTCCAGAGCCTGAAAGTCTACGCCTTGATCAACTTCTCATGGATCTCTACGCAAATGGTACGATCACAGAAGAAGAATTTGAAGAAGAGCTAAGACTACTTGGATATACAGAGGCAGAGATTCGTCAAGCCAAAGGAATTTTGGGAAAGCTTCCACACCAAGAAAATGCTGACAGTCCAACACCAACTCCAGTAGAAAACACAGAAAATGATGACGTTACACCCATAGAAGATTCTGACGAAAAACCAGACACCACTACACCACAAAATGGTTGCCTTATAGCTACTGCAGCATTTGGATCAGAATTGGCACCCCAAGTCCAGATTCTCAGGGAATTGCGAGACAACACGTTACTCAAGACATCCTCTGGTTCCTCTTTTATGACCGCGTTCAATTCATTCTACTATTCCTTTAGTCCTACAGTAGCCGATTGGGAAAGGCAAAATCCATTCTTCAAAGAGGCAGTAAAGCTAACCATCACACCATTGATCTCAACACTATCGATTCTAAACCATGTCAACATTGATTCAGAAGCTGAAATGATTGGCTATGGAATTGGTATCATACTGCTAAACATTGGAATGTACTTTGTTGCGCCTGCAATAGTAGTTTCCCAGCTAAACTCTAAACTAAAACATAAAGTTAGAAATTAAGCTTCAGACAAATTATTGTACAATTGGATCTAGTTTTTTCTGACATACATGCAGACATTGGTGCTCTAGAGACTATTTTAGAAATAGCCACAAGTGATGACTTTATCAAAAGATATGGCAGTTTTGACAGGATAATAAATCTTGGAGATTTGCTTGAGCGAGGAACAAACCCAAAACAAGTACTTGACAAAATGAATACACTTTCAAAAAATTACAAGCTACTTTCAGTACTAGGAAACCATGATGAGGCATTTTTGTACAAAAGACCAATCAGCAGCGGCTCCATAGAAAGTTGGGCTGCACACAACACCCTAAAAGATGACGACCTCTCATTTTTCCCACAAAACAAGGATGGCAGCTTTGGCCAGCAGCAGTATGTCGACACAAAAAACAATCTGGTATGCGTTCATGGAGGACCATTAGATCCAAAAAAAATCACACCAAAAAATGCATATGATGAAGAAACCTGGATGTACCAAAAAACTTGGCAGAGATTATCTGAAGAAGATTTTGAGTTTTTCAGCTATTCCGGATATCACTACAAGCCAACATCCGCGTTTGAAGAAGGAAAAAACCATCTAGACAATTTTGTAATCTTATGTGGCCATCAGCACAAAGAAACTATACTAGTGCAAAATGATCACATCAAAGAAATCTTTTCTTCGCTAAAACCAACAACAGAAAAGGCATCCAAGTTTGTGCTTGAAAAAAGAGAAATCGAGATTGAAAAATCAAACAACTACATAATCAGGCTTGGCCTTGGCGGTCCAAGCGGTTACTATGGAGTCGGTTCCCCAAACCCGCACTTTGGAATAATACAGTACAATCCAAAGAAGGTAGCTTTATTCACGGTAAAATAATGCAGGTATCTGAAAACTGATGAGCGCAACAGAAACACTTCGGCAAGACCACATCCAGATAAAACGACTTAAGAAAATAATCATCAAGTGTTATACAAAACTGTACGCTGGAGAAAACATACCTCTTTCTGACATTGAACAAATCACAATAATCATGGCAGAATTTCTAGATGCAATACACTATTCCAGGGAAGAGGATGCATACTTTGCGTGTGTTGCAGGCTATGATTCTCTAAAAAAAGAGATTCGCGCATTTATGATAGAGCACGAGTTTGGCAGAAGAATAGCAAAAAGCGTCATGTCTCATCTAAAGCAATGGAAGGAAGGCAAGGATTCAAGGGAACCAGTTGCCAGATTTCTCAGGACTTATGCTATTTACCTTAACGATCACATCACAAAAGAGGAGCAGTTTTTTGACATTGCAGAAAAACAGATCCTGTCACCTGAAGAAGAAAAAGAAATGTATGAAGAGTTTAGAGCAGTCAACGCTGTCATCACCAAGCTAGATGAAATGGTAAAATCAATAAATTCTCTAGAAGAAAAATCATGGATGAAA
>DATIDL010000073.1:0-2257 GCA_035456305.1 Nitrosopumilaceae archaeon | reverse complement strand
TACCAGTGTCTGAATCTCTTTCATTTCCGGTGGAAGCTCAACTGTAACCCACTGCGTATCGGTTTGTTGTACGTATGGTTTCACATCCGGACTGTCTTCTGTCCTTTGTGCAATGCTGGTGATTTTCAGAGTATCAAGTATCTCTGCAGCTTTCTCTCTCTCACTTGGAAGAGTTGCAGTCATTCCAATTATGCGAATGTTTGTATTTTTGAAGCGTTCTGCAATTCCTGAATATGCGTAATCTCCTATGGTTCTATGTGCCTCATCGAAGATCAACAAAACAAATTGATCCGGTGATACCAACTGCCTGTCAAGATCATTTTTTGTAATTTCCGGTGTGGCGCAAACGACGCTATTCATCCATAGTTTTTTTCTTTTTGATACGAGATCCTCGCCAGTAATCAGTACTATGTCATCTATGAGCAAATTATTTTTCAAAAACTCATAATGCTGGTGTGCCAGAACCCTTGTTGGCGCAAGAAATAAGACTCCGCCAGTTTTTTTTGATAAGAATTCTGCCATCACTTGTAATGCGACTGTTGTTTTGCCAAGTCCTGTAGGCAATACTACCAGGCAATTTTCACTTATTGCCTGTTTTGCAAGGTTTTCCTGATATTCCCTATATTCTACAGTGTTTTTTTTAATTAATTTGTGCACTATGTACTGTTGTGACAAGCAAGATCTCTTTATCTGGACAAGTAAAAAGTTTCGTGGTCGATGAATCTGATATCAGAAGCTAATGGCTGATCAAGACTTGGATAATGTCAGTTCAATCTTATATTGAGGTAAATATCAAATCCAGTATGAAAAAATCTTTTGAGCGTCCCACATGGGATGAGTACTTTATGTTACAGGCTGAATTGGCCAAACTTCGTTCTAATTGTATAACGCGACAGGTAGGTGCAGTAATTGTACGTGAACACCGACAAATTGCAACGGGGTATAATGGCACACCTCCTGGTGTGACAAACTGCTTTGAGGGTGGATGCAAAAGGTGCCTTTTGCGCGCAGAAGGAAAGATAGCCTCTGGCGAGGGCCTTGACAGGTGTATCTGCAATCATGCCGAGGCAAACGCAATAATGCACTGCGCCATTTTGGGTGTGGGTTCTGGTACCAAAGACACAACACTTTACACCACGTTTGTAACATGCCTAGAATGCAGTAAAATGGCAATCACCATAGGGATAAAACGCATAGTCTGCCTTGGTTCATACCCTGAGACTGATTTTGATTTACTAAAAGAAGCTGGATTAGAAATTGTCATGCTGGACAAAAAAAAGATTGAATACTGGATTAGGGTGCTGCTTGAGGATCCAGCCGCAAATCTGATTCCAAAATAAGGTGAGTGCATGCAACAAAATATCTTGGGTGCAGTAGATGAAGTAACAACTACAATGCCGCCAGCATTGCTAGTCTCTGCAACATATGACAGTCAGAAAAAAGTTGCGGTTTTAAAATTCTATGAACCGGTTTCACAAAAAGTTTTACTGTGGACTGACAACACTAATCACAAACCATATTGCTATTCAAAGCTTGATCCTGAAGAACTAAAGTTTTTGTCAGACAGAAAAGATGTACTAAAGCTAGAAAAAATTGAAAGACAAGACCTGTTAAAAGATAAAATGATTTCAGTAACAAAAATCATAGTCGCAGATCCGCTGGCAATTGGTGGAACACAAACAGACAAGAGCATAAGAAACATAATCGAAACTTGGGAATCTGACATCAAGTATTATGAAAATTATCTTTACGATCGTTCTCTTATTGTAGGAAGATACTATAGAATAGTTGAAGGAGAACTAGAATCCTATAGCTATGATATTCCAGATGAAGTCCAGCTTGCCCTAAAGGGGTTGCTGTGGGATAAGGTTACAAACATTGGAATGATCAATCCTAAGGAATTTCAAGACCACATCTCTGACTGGGCAAACCTGTTAAATCAACCCATCCCAAAAATCAGACGAGTTAGCTTTGATATTGAGGTAGAATCTGAGGTAGGAAGGATTCCTGACCCAAAAGTGGCTGAAAAAAAGATTACAGCCATGGGATTTTCTGGCAGTGATGGAATGAAACAAGTCTTTGTGCTAAAGCGCAAAGACAAAAAGTTAGGCACAAGTGAGCTTGCGTCAGACATCAAAATCACATTCTACGAGGAAGACCAAGAAAAGGAAATGATAAAAGACGGCCTGAAAGTTTTGACAGATTATCCATTTGTGATCACATTCAACGGGGATGAATTTGATATGCCATATGTGTA
>DATIDL010000072.1:0-4292 GCA_035456305.1 Nitrosopumilaceae archaeon | reverse complement strand
CAAAGCACTGTATGAAGCCCACTTCTTCTTTAAGCACTGGACAATCAACGGCTTCCTCTTTCATTCGCTTTAGCATTTTTGGACTGACGCCTTTCAATTTGAGCTTGCCCTTTTCATCCATCATTCCTGACAGTTTTAGTTCGTCTTTTACCTTGTCTGGAAGCTTGTGTGCTTTTGATGCAACTTTTACTGGAACATCGTATTTGTGTGGAAGCTCGCCCATGATGGGGATTTAGTGTTGTAGAATATATTGCTAGTGGTTTTTGTTTGATCTGATCTCTGAAGATTAATATAATCAGATTTTCTGTTTCAAAATCAGAAACTAATGCTAGCAATTTTTGATGTCGAGGGAGTCTTACTTGACGCTGAATATCTTCCGATTCTTGCTGAAAAAATAAACAAACAAGACGAAATCTGGGAAATTACCAGAAAAGGAATCAAAGGCGTGATAAACTGGGAAGAAGGATTGCGAACCAGAGTAAACACGCTAAGAGGAATAAGCTATGAGACATGCAAAGAAGTTGCAGATTCTTTGCCAATCATGACTGGCGCTAAAGAGGCATGCAGCGCTCTAAAAGCAGCAGGCTGGAAATTATTAGCAATATCTGGTGGATTTACCATAATGACTGACAGACTGAAAAAGGAGTTGGGATTAGATCATGTGTTTTCAAACGATCTTGTCTTCAATGATGGGAAACTAGATGGCGTAAAAATACATGTAGATTCTGACAAATCAAAATCTGCAGTGATAAAAATAAACGAATGGAAAGAAAAGAAAAAAGACATCGTAGTAGTAGTTGATGGTGCAAATGACATCAAACTGTTTGATATCTGTGGACTAGGTGTGGCGTTTAGAGCACAGGATGTTGTAAAAGACCTAGCTACAGTAACACTTGAAGAGAAAGATCTCTCACTATTAATTGGAATAATCAACAAGCACTATGGTTCAAAGCTTCAACTTCAAACCGTTGCATAGATTCGGTATTATTTTAAACAATGACAATACAGAATTCCTAAATGACAATCCAAATAATTCCTGTTAGAATTGATAAGGAGATAGAGGAAGGCGAAAATATATCTGACCTTATACTCTTAAAATCTGAGATAAAGGACGGAGACATTCTCGTAGTTACTCAAAAAATTATTTCCAAACAAGAAGGAAACATTGTAAATCTATCTAAAATAAAACCATCGCTTTTAGCAACCGGTATTGCAAGTGCATATGGAAAAGATCCACGAGTAGTTCAGCTAGTGCTTGATCAAACAAAACGCATTGTAAGGATGAACAATGGAATAATAATATCTGAAACATCTCATGGACTTGTTTGTGCAAATGCAGGTGTGGATGAAAGCAACGTAAAAGATGGCTATGTCACACTGTTGCCAAAAAATGCAGATGAATCTGCAAGCAAGCTACAACAGGAGATATTAAAAAAAACTGGAAAAAACATACCAGTTATAATTTCAGATACTTTTGGTAGGCCATTTAGAGAAGGACAAACAAATTGTGCCATTGGAATGTCAGGGATTGCTGCCATACTTGATTACGTTGGAACCAAAGACACTTTTGGCAAAACTCTACATGTTACTGCACTTGCAATTGCAGACGAAATTTGCTCTGCCACTGAGCTTGTTATGGCAAAATCGCTTCAAACGCCTGTAGCGATAGTTAGAAATTATAAATTCAAAAATTCAAAAGGTTCAGTAAATGATCTCATCAGAAAAAGATCGACAGATCTATTCCGATGATTATATAAAATAAGGATTATATGATAAGCTAAGCAACACGAATAACCGTTGAACCTTTTAAAAGCTGAACTACACTGTCACAACCATTTTTCTAATTTTCATCTCGGCTTGAACGAAACACCGTATGACTGCGGAATAACTATTGCAGAACAACTGGAACAAGCCTACAAACTTGGCTTGGATGTCATGTTTGTAACAAATCATAACACGCTTGATGGATATTCTGCATTGCTTGAATATCAAGAAAATCACCAACGACTAAAAAGCGTGCATGTGTACCCTGCAGAAGAAATTACTACTAATACTGGCATACATGTCATTGCATATGGAATATCTGAAACAATAAGGCCTGGTCAAACCATTGACGAGATATTTGATAAAATAAGATCACAAGGTGCAGTTTCATGTGCACCACATCCTTTTGGTTTAAGCAATGGACTGCGTGAAAAAGCAATAATGTGTGACTTGATTGAGATTTTTAATAGTAATAATGTTGATAGATATTCAAACATCAGGGCAGCACACTTTGCAAAATCTCACCACATGATAGAGATTGCAGGCAGCGATTCACATGTTATCTCTACACTTGGTAGATGCATAGACAACATTGATTCTGAAAACACACTTGATGACATACTGTATGCAATGAGGAAAGGAAAGATTTCTGTTGCAAGCACTGGATATATCACAAGTAAAGAAATGATAGAACACGCAAAATACAAAATCTCAAATTCAAAAGAATACATAATAAAATACTTTAGACAAAACCATCCCCACTTGACTGGACTGTGCAATTTTCTTATTCAAACGTTTGAATCAAATCCAAACAGCATTTTATGGAAGGCAATTTATAAAATTGGAGTACACTTATCCACAAGGCTTTCTAACAAAGTAAATTTCAAAAACTATGATTACACAATTTTATATGAACGTAACTTGAGAGCAATCTTGCCAATGATCCTCAAGTAACAAAAGATTGTTGCACACAAGAATAGATTTTAATATTGTTGGTTTGAAATGAAATTGTAAGGTGAATTGATATTTCAGAATTAGGTCCAGCTAAAACAATTGATGTGCGAGGAATGTTCTGCCCCGAACCAGTATTTAGAACAAAAATAGAAATGGAAAGAATGACTGTAGGAAACATTCTAAAGGTTATTGCAGACGATCCAGCATCAGAAGAAGATATTTCAAGATGGGTCAACAGAAATGGTCACCAGCTTTTAGAAGTTAAAAAATCTGACAAGGATTTAGAATTCACCATTAAAAAGGTGAAATAATCAAGTGGCAACAAAGGTTGTAAGCGATACAGAAACCCTAAAGAAAATTGGGAATACGCCTCTTGTAAAATTAAATTCTCTTTCTTCTGATAAGGTTACTCATTATGCAAAGCTAGAATCACACAATCCGTTTGGTTCTGTAAAAGACAGAGCTGCTTATTGGATGATAAAAGACGGAGAGGAACGCGGCATACTAAAAAAAGGAGAGAGTATAATCATAGAGCCCACCTCTGGTAATACCGGAATCGCATTAACTGGAATTGCCAATCTGTTGGGATACAAGGTAGAAATTGTCATTCCTGAAAAAGCAAGTGAGGAAACAAAGAAGATAATAGATTCTCTTGGAGCCAAGCTGTTTCAAACAAGTGATGACCTGTGTCCTAAAGTTGGTGCAGGTACAGACCAAAGCATAGCACTTGCAAGGGCAATTGCATCTGCAAGACCTGACATTTACTATATGCCAAACCAGTATGAGAATGAAGCAAACTTTATGGGACATTACAAGGGCACTGGTCCTGAAATATGGAAACAGACTGAAGGCAAAGTGACTCACTTTCTAACAGGTGTAGGAACTGGTGGGACAATTACGGGAATTTCTGCCTATCTTAAAGAACAAAATCCAAAACTCAAAACAATAGCAGTCCAGCCTCAGCAAAACCATCTGATTCAAGGACTGCGCAATTTTGTAGAATCTGACAAGCCAGTTTTATTCAAAAAGCGTGAGAATCTGGTTGATGACTGGATGACTATTACAAATGAGGAAGCGTTTGCAGCAGTGATAAAACTGTTTGAAAAAGAAAAACTCTTGGTAGGCCCATCATCAGGTGCAGTGTTTGCAGCAATGGAACAACTTGGCATAGATCAAGGCTGCATAGTTGGAATATTTGCAGATGATGGTAGGAAATTCAAGAGCCTTTATGCACAACAAAAAGTATTCACTGAGGCGCAATTTGACAAGGCACTAAAAGAAGCAGTTCATCTGTCCCAGGCATCCTGGGTTTAGGTTATTTCTTATTTTCTGCAAGATATTTATCTACATCAATTCCTGCCATGCAGCCAAAACCTGCAGCAGTGATTGCTTGTCTGTACCTGTGATCGTGAACATCGCCGGCAGCAAATACTCCATCTATGTTTGTTTTTGTGTGATTCTTTAGAATGATGTACCCTTGTTCATCTAGCTCGATTTGTCCTTTAAACAGTTTAGTATTTGGCTCATGTCCTATGGCGACAAAAATTGCTCCAGCATCCAAGACCTGTTTTTCG
>DATIDL010000071.1:0-2514 GCA_035456305.1 Nitrosopumilaceae archaeon | reverse complement strand
ATTTGATGACTTTAAACTTCCAGAAAAACCAACTGGCAAACCATTAAGAATTCCAATTCAGGATGTTTATACAATCACTGGTGTAGGTACAGTTCCAGTAGGACGTGTTGAAACAGGAGTTGTAAAAGCAGGAATGAAGATCATTGTCATGCCAGCAGGAGTACCTGGAGAAATTAAAACAATTGAAACCCATCACACCCAAATGGAATCTGCAGAAGCAGGTGACAACATTGGTTTCAACTTGAGAGGTGTAGATAAGAAAGATATCAAAAGAGGCGACGTAATTGGAACTCCTGACAGTCCTCCAAACGTTGCAAAAGAATTCAGAGCTCAAATTATTGTAATTCATCATCCTACTGCAATTGCACCTGGTTACACTCCAGTAATGCATGCACACACAGCACAAGTTGCAGCAACCATTGTTGCATTTGAAGCAAAAATAAATCCACAGACTGGTGCTGCTGAAGAAAAGGATCCAAAGTTTCTAAAAGCAGGTGATTCTGCAATCGTAAGAATCAGACCAGTTAGACCGCTGCCAATTGAAACCTTCCAAGACTTTCCAGAATTAGGAAGATTCGCACTCCGAGATATGGGTGCTACAATTGCTGCAGGCGTTGTCAAAGATATTACTGAAAAATACACCGCCTAGTGGTCTGGATGACACAACTGGCCAGAATAAAATTAACAAGTACCAGTCTGCCCAGATTAGATGGTGTATGTAGTGAAATCAAAGGAATAGGAGAAAAGACTGGCGTCAAAGTTAAAGGCCCAACACCACTTCCAGTAAAAAGACTAAACGTTGTTACACGCAAATCCCCATGTGGACAAGGAACAAACACATATGAAAAATGGGAAATGAGGATACACAGACGTGTTATAGATCTTAGTGCTGATGACAGAGCAATAAGACAGCTTATGCGAATTAAAATTCCAAACGATGTTTACATCGAGCTTACACTGAAATAATTCTGTTAGCCTTAAATTACAGACTATTTTAATCAAAAATATGGCATCTGAAGATACACCCGTAGTTGCTGAAGAAAAAGTACAAGCTCCGACTTTTAACGTAGTTTATTCATGTCTAAGATGCGGAACCCCAGTTAGCCAGTCTGAGCTAAGCAGATTGCCTGAAATAAAATGCATTTGTGGTTTCAGGGTCTTTAACAAACTAAGACCACCAGTAGTCAAAACAGTAAAAGCTGTCTAGATGTCTCTGGTTCCTTTATACGAATGATATTTCTGCAGATGAGTTCTCATCTGTTCCATGCTTGAAAAAGACTCGTTGCATTGCTTGCAGTCATAAGGCGTATCTTTCCCATGCACAACTTGGATGTGCTGCATTAGCTCCTCTTGTTGTTTGAATTTTTTCTCACACGTTTCACACTTGAATTTTTTAAAAAGGTGCATCTACTAACTCCTTTTTGCTTTTTGTATGTCCCAACAACTTCTGCAGATCTGGCCTGCAATCTCCCACTGCTTTTTTGGATTGTACCTTATGATGCCAAGTTTTGCTCCGCAAATACTGCAAAAATTCTTTAATTTGTTAAAATCTTCTTCCTTTTTGTCAAAGCATGGCTTGCAAAGCAGTCCTTTCATTTCCCATTGCCATCTGGGCTCCCACAGGTCTGGCACATTTTTTTCTATTCCACAGGTAACACATTTTTGTTTGACACTCAAATCATAGTGTTTTTGCATCTCGTTGATGTAACAATCTGAGCATAGTGGTCCTTCAACATTCCACTCACGCTTTGGTCTGTGTTTGTGAGTTATGCTTTTTTTACATACTGTACAAAATGACGGTTTACGATGTAATAATCCCAATACCCAAAATATGGTTTTCCGTTAAAAAAACATATCATGAAACACACATGACTAGAGATTTGAATAAAAAGAAAATCGTTGGTTGTACTAGTTTTCGTTTAATACTTTTTCAATCAGCTGACTTGCGTTAAGCATTCCCTTTCGTTTTGCAATCTCTTCGATCGCTTTGTACTGATCTGTTGTAAAACAAATTGGCATTGAACGTTTTTCCATGTGGCTGATTTAACTTAATCATTTAATATCCTTTGTGGTGGTATCTGAAATTCACGATTTTTATTACATCAATAATTACGTAAAATGTTGACAAAGAAAAGACAAATTCTTGTGATCGGAAACAACGAGAATGGCTTTCCTCCTGAGCTTGAAAAAGTGGCATATGAGACTGGACTGGAGGTCGCCAAATCTGATTCTGTTTTGATCACTGGCGGACTAGGTGGAGTAATGCAGGCTGCATGTCATGGAGCAAAGGATGCAGGTGGAATAACGGTTGGAATAATTCCGCAAAACGATTCTTCGTTTGCAAATCCATACTGCGATATAGTTATACCAACTGGAATTGGATTGGCAAGAGATTTTCTTAATGCTCTCTCAGCAGATGGCGTCATAATAATTGGTGGTGGTTCTGGAACACTTTCTGAAACATGCGCTGCGTACATGTACAAAAAGCCAATTGTGGCAATAAAGAACACCGGC
>DATIDL010000070.1:0-7599 GCA_035456305.1 Nitrosopumilaceae archaeon | reverse complement strand
CGTACTGCAATTATAATTATTGGTGATATTGTAAAACCAAAATCTTATGAATATTCGAAGCTATATGATAAAACCTTTAGTCATGGTTTTAGAAAAGCAAAAATTAAATCATAATTTCATTACTTGGTTTTTAATTCCAATCTTGGATAATTGTTTTTGAAATATTTTTACATTACCGGATGTAAAAATTTTCATCGTACTTCTTTTTGATTTTTTATTTATTTTTGTTACAATCTGATCTGCAACAGAATCAGCCGGATCTAAAAATGTAACTTGTGGAAATATTTGTTTTAATAATGATAAAAGAAAAGGTAGGTGTGTACTTGATAATGTTACAACGTCTACATCGTGTTCTAAAAGTGGATTTAAAATCCATTTAATTTTTATTGCACACAAATTTTTATCATGAATGAATTTTCCGGATTCAACAAGTTCTACTAGTGGTGATGCATTAATTTTAACAACTTTAATTTTTTTTGGTACATATTTTTTAATATATTTTTTTAATGCAGTACTTTCTACAACAGATTTGGTTGCAAGTATAGCTATAGAATTTGATTTTGATTTTTTTATTGCATTGTTTAATGGTGGAAAAACTCCAATTATATTTGGTCTTTTTATTACATCTTTTAGTAATAATGATGGCGTATTTGAACCGACTACAATTAGATCTGGATTAAATTTTTTTTCTAACATACTAATGGTTGAATTAATTATTTTTCTAAGTCTGACGATGGATTTTGTACCATAAGGAAAGTTTTTTTGATCTGCAAAATAAATAATATCAGATGGCATTTTTTTTCTAATTGATTTTATAATGGAAAGTGAACCAAGACCTGAATCAAAGACTGCAATCTTTACCATAAAGCTAGAATAATCTGTGTGTGATTTACATTTTGTGAGCTAAATTTAGCCTAATGTTGATGATAATATACACCGGGCATTAAGAATCGAATTTTAAACTACCTCACATGACAGGCTTCGATAAAACCTGGACTCGACAGGAGACCAGAGGTTTAAGCGAAAAAATACATGACGCTGTAAAACCACAGGGAGCCCTCAAACCACGAATCGAGGGAGCTGTGAACAAGTTACAGGGTCAGATATCGAAGATGGATTCTATGTTAGGAAAGCTAAGAGAACGTGATGCACAGCTTTTCAAACGAATCGTAGCCGCAATGCAACAACACGATGCTAGTACGAGCAAAGTTTTGTCCAACGAGCTTGCAGAAATCAGAAAGGTCACAAAGATGCTAGGCAATGCAAGAATGGCACTAGAACAAGTACAGTTGCGTCTTACCACCGTCCATGATCTTGGAGATGCGATGGTAGCAATAGGACCAGCAGTATCAGTAATGAAGGGACTCAAATCATCCCTTGGAAGGTTCATGCCGGAAGCAGATGCAGAGCTCAACTCTATGACACAAACGCTCAATGGACTAATGACGGACTCGCTGGCAGGTGGAGACTTTAGCGTAGATTCTGATGTATCTAACGAAGAAACAGAAAGAATTCTACAAGAAGCATCTGCAGTTGCAGAACAACAAATTGGCGACAGATTCCCATCAGTTCCATCACCCTCCGGAGTATCGTCACAATCAACATACGAGTAGGGTAACTCGCAATGGGAAGACTGGCGAATACGTCCTCTTTTTCTATCTAATTACTTTCAGAATTATGGTCTCTATTTGCCTTAAGAAATAAATTCATCCACACAGGTGGTGAGGCATGCCATTGATAACCGTGTCAATGTATCCTGGTAGAACCCAAGAACAAAAAGAGGATTTTGCGAAAGCAATTACAAAGTCAGCTGTAGAGATTCTCAAAACCAAAGAAAATCATGTAATTGTAGTCTTTGAGGAGAATCCAAAAGAAAACTGGTACATGGCTGGAAATCCTCTTTAAACTACATTTTTATTTTAACTTTATATAAAAAATTCATGCCAAAAGTTGCTCTTGTACAATTCAGAGCAGACACTAACAAGTACAAAAATCTCAAAAAAATTCTAAGCTATATTGATCAAGCAGCAAAAAAAGGTGCGGAATTATGTGCATTTCCAGAATTCATGATGTTTTACACTCCTTCCTCACAGTCCGGTACAGAACTTGCGAGTTTAGCAGAAAAAATATCTGGAAATTTTGTTTCTGAAATTTCAAAACGTGCAAAGCAAAATTCTATTCAAGTTGTCGGAACATTTTATGAAAAGAGTCCTAAGTTAAACAGAGTATATGATACATCTTTTCTTATAAATAAAAACGGCATAATTATATCAAAATACAGGAAAATTCATCTTTACGATGCACTTGGAATGAAAGAATCAAAAAAACTCTATCCAGGTTCTAAAATTGTAAAACCTGTTAAGAGTACGATTGGAAAACTTGGAATGATGATCTGTTATGATTTGAGATTTCCTGAAATGTCTAGAACTCTTGCATCATCTGGTTCAGAAATTCTTGTAGTGCCATCAGCTTGGGTAAAAGGGGAAATGAAAGAAGAACACTGGATAACAATCAACAAAACACGAGCAATTGAAAATGGTTGTTATGTTATAGCACCAGATCAGGTTGGAAATATCTATTGTGGAAGAAGTGTTGTGATTGATCCATATGGAAAAATATTATTGGATATGAAAAAGAAACAAGGAATTGGGCTTGTTGATATTTCAACTGAAAGAATAAAACAAATAAGAAAAAAACTACCTCTACTAAAGAATAGGCGAACTGATATCTATACTAACTTTAAACTTTAATTTGTCTACTCCGACACTTTAGATTAGCACATTGTCGTAACCATTTCTGCTTCCTAGAATATCTGAAAAGAATTATCGGCCATGCACAAAGAGTGCAAGACATTTTTGTTGCGCAAATCATTCCTCTTTGTATCAGAGGAGAAGATGCTCTACATCCATTATAATAATTCGAACATCCAATGAATCTTTTTTTTGTAGTTCGTGAATGTATCACCATCAATTTTCCAGTGTGACACTCTGGACATTCTACCAATCCATTATTAGGTAAATTTGTTCCAAGTATGACATATTTCTTTTTTCTCTCAGACCACGACAGATATCCGTTTTTATCGTAATATTGTTTTATTTCATTTTTCATCTTTGTAACTTTTCTTTTGGTAATTTTAACAGAATTTCTTACTGAGCTATTTTTCTTGGTAACTAAAATTTGAGATGTTTTTTGTTGTTGCACACTAATCCTAACTCCTTCTTGTAATTGAATATTAGTGAAGAATTTTTATAGGGAATATAGTCAGCGAGATTTGTGGAAAAAGTCTGTGTTATTGGTGCTGGAAGCACAAAATACGGCAAATTACAAGATAGCATAACTGATATCGCAGTTCAGGCATCAGCTGACGCCATTGAAAGTGCAGGAATAGAACCAAAAGAAATTCAGGCTGGCTATATCTCAAATGTGTTTGGTATAGCAGACAAACAGGTTCATCTTGGACCTGTCATAATGAGTAATCTTGGAATTTCTGAAGTACCATCTTTGTCTATCGAGTCTGCATGCGGCAGTGGTTCTGTTTCATTTAGAGAAGCATACGCTAATGTGGCTGCTGGATTTTATGATGCGGTTTTAGCAACTGGTGTTGAAAAAGTAACTCACACCGGCACAGAGTGGACCACGACATATTTTTCATACTGTTCTGATTTTTTCTATGAAGGTGGATCTGGTGCATCATTTCCAGGATTATTTGCATCAATGGCCAGAGCTTATCTTGCAGAATTCAAAGCAACTGAAGAAGATCTAGCAATGGTTGCAGTAAAAAATCATGAAAACGGATTTCTGAATCCAAAAGCTCACTTAAGAAAAAAAATTACAATTGATGACGTGATGAAATCTGCAGTTGTTGCCAGTCCACTAAAATTGTATGATTGTTGTCCATTTTCTGATGGTGCAAGTGCTGTGATTTTATGCAACGAAAAATTTGCTAAAGCTCACACAAAAAACTACATCAAAGTTATTGGATCTGGTAGAGGAGGATCACCAGCAGCATTACAAGGAAGAGAACACATCACAACAATTCCAAGTACAAAACTTGCAGCTCAAGCTGCATACAAGATGGCAGGCATTAAGCCAAAAGATATTGATTTTGCAGAAGTACATGATTGTTTTACAATTGCAGAGCTAGTTGACACTGAAGATTTAGGATTCTTTGAAAAAGGAAAAGCAGTTGAAGCAGTTAGACAAGGAATGACAAAACTAAATGGTGCTATACCGATAAATCCGTCAGGAGGATTAAAATCAAAAGGACATCCAATAGGTGCTACTGGTATTGGTCAAGTAGTAGAAGTATTTGATCAGCTAACAGGAAAAGCCGGAGAAAGAACCATTAAAGATGCTCAAACTGGTTTGACACACAACTTTGGCGCAACTGGTGCAAGCTGCGCTGTTCATATCTTCAAAAGTGTATAATTTGTCAGCAAAAGAGGAATTCATCACTAACGCCAAATTAGGCAAGATTCTTGCCCGTAAATGCACAAAATGTGGTTTTTTACACCTTGCTACTACCTATTTCTGCCAAAATTGTGGTAATAGGGGATTTGAAAATACACTGATTGAAGGAAAGGGCTCTGTTGTTACATATACGATAATTACGGTTCCTCCAGCAGGATATGAAAAATACACACCATATGCTTGGGTTGTAATCACACTGGATGGTATAGATTTACGAATTTCTGGTTTTATGCATGATATCAAATCCCCTGCTGATCTACCACTTGGAACAAAAGCAAGAGTTGCTGGATACGATGAGCGTGGTATCTTGTTAGAAAAACTGTAAATCTAATTTATTGAACTGATTAAAAAAAACTCAAAACAGTTCTTTTATAATTTTATACAAAAATGATCGCAATGTCAGTTGATGTCGTGTGTGGTAAATGTGGTGAAAAAATAGCAAACATGAAAATGTTAAAGTCGATCAAAGAAGTGATCCGTCCATATGGTGGTAAATGTCCTTCATGCGGACAAACCCTTTCCGTGTCAGAATTTACAGTAGACGTACAAAAAAACTGATAAAAATAGATCTCTGGTGATCATTTTCGTCACAAATCTTATTTACCGATGCTTATCTAGACATGCCTATGGAGCTGAGCGAGGATTTTGGCGATCAAAAACGAGGAGGAATTTTACAATCTGCATCAAAGCGCGTAAGAATGATCTTTTCTGTCATGGCAAGTCCAAACAGGATCGATATTTTACGCATTTTAAACTCAAAGGGACCGCTTACCTATTCTGAGTTAAAATCTCTTGCTGGATTCAAATCTAAAAAAGAAAGCGGAAAATTTGCATATCACCTACGAAAATTACTAAGGCAATCCCTTGTAGCATTAAACAAATCTGAAAGACGTTATACCATTACAAACCTTGGAAAACTTGTCCTAAGTCTGGCAAGGCAGATTGAGGAACGCTCTATAATTGAAAGTGGCAAGATGTATGTACGAACTTCGCACGAAGCAATAGAAGAATTCAACTCTCACAAGATAATCCAATCTCTTGTACGAGAAGGTAGCCTTCCTCTAGAATTGGCACAAAAGATAACCGAAGAGGTAGAAAATCGTATCTACAAGTTCCAGACTACATACCTTACTGCCTCGCTTATACGTGAAATGGTTAATTCCGTCCTCCTAGAGCACGGCCATGAAGATTATAGGCATAAGCTTGCTAGGTTTGGTCTTCCTGCATACGATATTCATGAAATGATCACAAATGTAGATGGTATCTATAATGGTGTGGAAGGATTATTGTTTAAGACAGGCCAGACAGTTTTTGGGGATCACCTTGTTCTTAACACTCTGCCAAAAGATGTAGCAGACTCACATCTTTCTGGAGATATTCATATAACAAATGCTGGAATCTGGTCACTCTTACCAGATACAATATTTGTGAACATCAAAGAACTCATTGAAGATGGAATTGATCTCAGAGGTAAATTCCTTGGAGTAACAAGAATACCTCCAATTAAGAGCTTGGATGATCTTGCAACATCGCTTTCATTACTTACTTCATTACTATTCAAAGAAGCATCACAGGAAGTAGTTATGGATGGATTGATAACAATTTTACAAAAATATGCAAAAAACCTAGGAGAAATTGAAGAAAAAATTGCAAGTACATTTGCAACAACATCCACCACTCCAAAATACAGCAAGAATGCTACTCTTGTATCATTTAGAACCCCATTAGGATCCGATTCTAAAATAATAGGCGCTATACTTGCAGGTTACAAGAAATATGTCAATGCTACACCGATTCCACACATAGGACTGATAATTGACTATGAAAAAGGCAAAGTCAGCGAATTTTCAGACATACTTTCTGAAATCATAGCATTAGGAGGACGTGTGATCTTTACCAAGGGTCAAACATCAAACAGAGGAATAGTGCGTGGAGATACAAAAAATACTGGTACTACATCAATTAACTTACAATCTCTTTCCATAAACCTACCCAGACTAGCCTTTGAATCAAACAAAGATGAAACTTACTTTAGAGCACGTCTTGCACTCTTAATGAAACCCGCACTTGCAGCAATGTCTCTTAGAAAGAAAGACATATCGGATCTTACTAGACGTGGACTCAATCCTATTCTTGCAAATAACACTCAGTATATGCAAAAGGGAACAGTTACGCTTGTAGTCAATCTAGTAGGCCTAAAGGAAGCAGTTTTAGGCATATTGGGATATGAAGACAATAAGGCAGGACACGAAATAATGACAAAAGTACTTGAAACTGCCATAGAAGTTGCAGCCAAGAAGGGAAAAGAAATGGGCGATAACGTAACTATATCCATGACAGAAAGTGATGCAGCAGTAAGATTCTCAACCTTGGATGGGGAAAAATATGGCAAGATGTCAGTGCATCAATACGTAGAAGGTGATTCTTATTCTACAGGTTTGGTACTAAACGCTTCAGAAGTTGAGGGAATGACAATAAAGACAGACAAAGTAGTAGAATGTAACCAGGTGTCAAAGATGTTAAACGGCGGACTATTGATCCAACTAAAAATATCTGATGACATGGATATACCTAAAATCAAAAAAGCAATAGAAAAGGCAAGTGAATTAGTAGGTTCTTTCAGGCCACTCAGAAAGGTTCCTATCTGCGGAAATTGTGGACTAAAAGACGAAAAGATCGGAGACAAATGTCCTACCTGCAAATCTCCATATATATTGGCATAACCTTGCGCTAATCGTCGCAAGTTTTCATTTGCTCCTTCTATTCTGATTCTTTTTTCAAAAAAACTGAAAAATGCGATCAAATTGTTCTGAAATTTTTATTAAATTTTTTTGGTTTTTATTTGGGATTGTTCTGATCCAATACTATGATAATTGTAACGGTGTCAACAAAATTGATACAAAAATCAATTTTAGAAAAATATTTTTTGCCAGAGAGTTTATTAGACTCTATTTTCTTACGGTTACGGGGATACGTTTGACAGACTTTTCACAGATAGAAAACTCGATCATTGAAGTTAAAAAGCGCGATGGACGAGTGTTAAACTTCCAGAAGGACAAAATTTCAAATGCCGTATACAAGGCACTTGTTGCTTGTAATAGGCCAGACCATAGTTTGGCAGACAAACTA
>DATIDL010000069.1:0-3446 GCA_035456305.1 Nitrosopumilaceae archaeon | reverse complement strand
GTGGTACTGTTCTAAGCTCAATCAGGTGTGTTGCTTCGCGCAGATTTAATCGCATAAAGTATGGATAGTTGTAAGCAAAGTTTACAACATACTGAGATTGCTCCTGCATCTTTGGTTTGATTAGATCAAAGACTTCTTTTGACTTATACATGCAATCAAGATAGTCTTTTTCTATCCCAAGATTGCGAATTTCAGAAGGAACAGAAAATCCATGATTTGTTGTAAGTAACTGTCTTTCTAAAGTAAGAACACGGTGTCTATGAAAATCACGAAACATTCCAAAGTTTGTTAATAGATCAAAAGTGTATTCTGTCATTTCAAATGCTCGTGGAGGACGATGCCGTCTGTTTTCACGCATGTTTGCAAATGCCTTGATAATTTTTTTTCTTATAGTTGGTGACATCTTCCTTACTTCGGCAAGTATGGTTTTGTATGAAATTCCTTGACTTTGTTCATACAAAATTGCCGAAATTATCTTTTCTTCTGCTTTTCTGGAAGGATCAGAATCCACCAATTCCACAAGAAAGTCTGTTTTCTTTTTGTCTTTAAGATATTTTTTAGCAAGACTGCCAGCTGCATTTTTTAGATCATGATGATATTTCTGAAGCGCTTTTCCATACTTGTCGTCGGCTCTTTTTACAAATGATTTTATTATTACGTCAAGCTCGCGGTGTAGCTTTGATGCAAGAATACGTTCTTCAATAAGGCTAGAGCCATAAAGTATGCCTAGCAGATACTCAAAGGCACGCCCGTTTCCAGTTATGCCCACGTTTGTAAGCGTAGATGCAGGAAGGAGTCCTCTCAGTACATCTAGCGCCTTGGCCTTGATGGTAGCGTTATAGATTCTTGTAGCAGATTTGATGTCTGTCTCATCTGTTAATCTAGAGAATAAAACTTCATCTCCGCTTGAGTTCTTAAATTTTTGATTTCCTATCGGTTCCCTTTCTTGAATGAATTTTATCATCGGTTCTATATTTTTTGAATACACATCAAAATCAAGATTACATGATTCTAAATACGTGTCAGCAAAATTAGAACTCATGATGTCTGACTCTCTAAAAAATTTGTATTCTCCATTTATTTTTTTATCCCACGAAACATATCGCGAAGATTTTTCCAAATACGATAAACCAATTCTACGGTCTTCAATTTTTTTCACTGCAATATTTGACAGTCCTTCAATTGCAATCTGAGCTTCGCCAAGCTCAGCTACTGAATCATCACCATATTCTAATAATACTCTATTGTAAAATTCTTCACCACGATTTTCATTTTGCAAAAACTCGTCAAGAAAAATTTTTCTCATGCTCTTGTCAGATCTGGAATATCTTGACATCAAAGCTCCACGGTCTACTTGCTTTGGTGTAATGACCGCAAACACAGAATCGTTTACATTTGAAAAATGCTTTGACAGGATCTCTTTTTCAGCATCAGAAAATTCCGACATTACGATCGGAAAGTTGTTCAATTATAAATAATCTACTTTTTGTTTATCTGAATTAGATCAGATGGTTTTTCTGCATGCTTTGATTGCCATCGCAATAAAACTTCTTTAAACGATGCAGCTTCAGATTCGTCTTCCGTATACATGAGCATTGTTATCCATTTTCCAGGGCCAGCACTTCCGCCAACGGAGTTCATCCAGAAACCAGAAGGCAGACTTTCAAAGGCTTTGTTTTTTGGATCGCGGCTCATATCCGTCCATCTTTTTGCAACAAACAATAGAATTCTGTCAAGTTCTTCTTTTCCTATCATGGATTAATCTAAACTACAAGACATGATTTTAAAATTGCGAAAATTTTTCCTCGTTTCTTCGCTTTTTTGGGTTAGCTAAAATGATCTTACCAAAATTCCAAACCTTGTTAACACTTTGCTGGTTATATTAACTCCAAAACCTGTACCCAATGAGCAAAGACGAGATCGAGTTTATCGGCAAGCAAGTAAAGGACATGTACGGCACTTTTATTGGCAAAGTCGTCGGCACCATAACTGACATTGACGGTTCTGTACAAACAGTCGGTGTTGATTGTGGCTCTGAAGGACTCAAACAGCTGCCATTTGAGCAACTTGTCGTGCAAGGTGCTTTTGTGATCTACATTCCAAGATGGAGATTAGAAGCACAGCGATTGTTGCGAGAAAAGGGTCTGACATTGCGCCGCCTACATGCACTGATGGACATCGTATCCGAAAATGATGACATGAAGGAGGATGCAGAGCTCATCCACGAAAAATACAAGATGAAGCTGCTTACTCTGGAAGAATCTGAAAAACAAATCAAAGAAAAGCTGGAGCAGAGAATCAAAGAATTGGATAGCCAATTCCAGTCGATTAGAATGCTGGTGTTTGATGCAAAGCTACAATTCAAGAGTAACGAAATATCAGATGCCAAGTATGAATCTGTTAAAACCCAGACTGTAGAAATAATAGAACACATCGAACACGAAAAGGCAGAGATAGCACGCATTCAACAAAAAATCGCAGATCTTTCCGTGGAAAGTGTGGAGCGTACAGAAAGCCCCAAACAAGAACTTCATACCGCCGCAATTTCATATTTGGGTAAGGTAGAAAATACACCAGTTCCGCAACCAGCCCAAGTTGCAGCAGCACCGACCTCTGGTACTCCTGTTGGTACTAATACTCCCCAAACACCGACACAAAGACCAGTAGCCATTGGAGCTGATGGTGCAGAAGAAGATTCTCAAGATTCAGATTGGCTTAGAAGGATATCGTCCCAATAGCAACTGAATAGGAAATAACAGGTTCGCTCCTAGCCTCCTTTTTTAAGCAAGTTTTATTTTGACAAAAAAGAAACTCTGCCTGTGAGTTCTGAGAGTTATCTGGTAGGCTTGGGAAATGATGATTCTGAGACAAGAAAAAAGGCAAGTTCTGATTTTACCTCATTTTGGGCAAGCCAAGCAAAAAACCTGCATTGGTTTGAAGAATGGAAGAGCACTTTGCAGTGGGATGCTCCTTTTGCCAAGTGGTTTGTGGGTGGAAAGCTAAACGCTTCATACAACACACTTGATGTTCACCAACAAAAACGCGCAACAAAACCTGCAATTTTGTGGGAAGGCGAAAACAATGACAGACAAGTTCTTACATATAATGATCTATGGATTCAGGTAAACAAGTTTGCAAATGTACTAAAATCTCTTGGAGTTACAAAAGGCGATAGAGTAACAATCTACCTTCCAATGGTTCCTGAACTGATTATAGCAATGAATGCATGTGCAAGAATCGGTGCAACACATACTGTCGTCTTTTCTGGGTTTAGTGCAAGATCATTAAGAGATAGAATTGAAGACTCGAAATCCAAAGTAATAATCACTGCAGATGGTGGATTCAGGCGAGGTACTGTCGTAAAATTAAAGCAAGTCATAGATGATGCTATACAAGGTTTTGATTTTGTGCAACACGTTATTGTTTTGGAGCGAACGAAAATTCCT
>DATIDL010000068.1:0-2969 GCA_035456305.1 Nitrosopumilaceae archaeon | reverse complement strand
TCTGGTCTTGCATCAGTTATCTGTATGATGTAATTTTGACCGCCATGACCTAGCCCTAGTATCTGGTCTAAGAGAGGGCCTGTTTGCTGTGCAGTGTTCTTAGGAACCCCACCTCCTATTTCTACGATGCCAGACTTTTTAGAACTATACACTATGGCAGCTTGCTCTAGTATCTCTCTAACAAAATCCAGATTGTATATTTTGTTTGCAAGTCTTAATGGTGCCAGATCAAGTGCAAGCGAAGAGTCTTTCAGGGTAGAGACATAGACTGGGACATCATAATCATAAGCAGCAACAACAAAGCTTTTTTCTGGATGTTTTGACTTTTGTTTTGAGTATTTTCCCATCATATTGCAAAACTCTGCAGTTGTAAACGGTTTGTTGATTAATTCATTTTTGAACATCTGTTGTACGATTTTGTCTTCTGCCATCAGGGTTTCTTTTCCTTTGATGTATACGTCTCTGATTCTTACAATGTCTTTTTCATACAATATCATGTCATCAACTTCAAAATGTCCTTGCTTGATTGGAAGATTCCATGCAAAGTGATCTTCATGGTACACGTTTGCCCCCGTAGCAATAATCCAGTCAACAAATCCTCGCTCAATTAATGATTTGAACAATCCACCAAAGCCTACAGGAGTCATTGCACCAGAAACTGTAAGACATATTGTTGCATCATCTTCAATCATTTTGCAGTAAAGCTTTGCAGCCTCACCAAGCTGCCGCGCGTTATAACCTGAGCTTGCAAAAATTTCTACAAGGTCATCCACACCCATGTTTGGATTTATCTTAAAGTGTGGAACGTCTTTTCCACGAAAATGATGGTGATCCACGTACGGTGATCTTTGTAGGGGCTAAATAATACTTGCTAGGAACAAAAAGATCAGGGGATAAGATTACAGATCTAAAGAAGCATCCTCGAGCATAGTCATTTGAGAGTTAGTTTTCACATATGACCAGATTGGTCTTTTTCTCGTCATATAATGACACTATAGCATCAACGTCACATTCTGAAATGTAAGGATATTTTGTTTTAATAGTCGTATACATTAGATCTTCAGAGGCAGTAGAATGTGCAAGACCCAGCGCATGGCCAAACTCATGTCTAATTATTGCTTCCATTTGTTCGTTGGATAAATTTTTGACATCAAAGACCGTAATAAATGACTTTAAAAGTTGATGCTCATTTTCATCTGCTATTGATCTTGTAAAAGCTAACGAGCCATCTCCTGCCTCAATCTCTGACAGAATTATTGATACTTCGCCTATAGCTTTTTCGCCTTTGATCACATCAAAATTTGTTGGGATGTAATATACAACATTGCTTTCTGATGCTTTCTCAAGTGCCCCTTTCCAACCTTTATAATAAACAGATGAAGATTCTTGTGGTAGTTTGTCCACAAGTGAATTTTCTATCTTTAATGTTTCCTCTGACAAAATTGCATTTTTGATTGAATTGAATTTATCATCTGGAATAATCTCTGAATTTAATATAATAATATGAAGTGAGTCTCCTTCAATTAAACGCCAAGCCACCCAAGTATCTATAACATCACCTTTTAGATTTTCTATTATTGGCCTTCCTGTTGTTATTGGTGTAGACATAGGGACAGGTGAGAAGGTCTGATATGCAAATAATCCCAAAAAAGTAACAATCACAAAACCTGTTATCAAAACTGCAGCAGTAAGTTTTAGATTCATAGCCTGCGGAGGCTTTGACATAAGAGCTTCGATTTGTTTTTGTGTTGCAGGTTCAGGATGCTGTGCAATGGTATCCTCTTTTTCAAAAGTATCTATGATATTTTTTACGTCTTCAAATCGAATCGGCTTTCCAAGATAGTTATAGGCGCCATGTCTTATGGCGTCTTTGATAGATTCTTCGGTTTTTTCACTTGCAGTTTCTAGTATAATTTTAGTATCTGGGCTGATAGATAATATCTCTTTCATGACCTCACCTCCTTCCATATCTGGCAAACCATAATCAAGAAAGACAAGTGGGGATTTTCCTACTTTTACAAACTCGTCAAAAATTCTGATACCAGTTGCACCATTTTCACAAATATGGATATTTTGATAACCTAGTTTATGTAAAAAATCACGTAAAAGAGTGGCTACTGTCAGACTGTCTTCAATTATAATGATATCTCTTTTGTGAGTGTTTGCTTCGTTTGTTTCCATTGTATGCAGCTACTTTATCACAGTATTGAATTTTTTCACATAAAACGATATATGCGTATTATCAGACCTAATAATCATACAATAGACGCAGAGGCGCTTAAACGTTAGGGGAATACAGAGTGAGAACAAATTCCAGATCGAGATGAATGTAACTTTTGTCTAAAAAATTATGCAATTAATAAATGCGAGTATGCAGAAAATGCAATTGTTTGTTAAAGTTCAAGTTAGAATAATTCTTCACTAAGAAGGTTATAGCCATAACATTTAATTCAATATCAAAGACAGAGAAAAAACATGCGCATACTTCAGCTTCATTGTGATAATATAGAATTTACACCTATAAAAAAGGAAATAAAATCAGCGGAAGAAGTAGAACCATCTACAAAAAAAATAGATGAAGTTGTTGTAGCATTTATTGCAGTAGAAGAAGGCGACAATTCCATTGTTGCAAAAAAGGCAATTGCTGAAATTAAAGAATCTATGAAAAAAGTTGGATGCAGTAAATTGCTTTTGTATCCTTATGCACATCTTAGCTCAAAGCTTGCATCACCAAGCGTTGCACTTTCAGTTTTAAAAGAAATGGAAACACTGGTAGGTGATCTTGAAGTATCAAAAGCACCGTTTGGATGGACAAAGTCATACAAGATTCAAGTCAAGGGTCATCCATTGGCTGAAAATTCAAAAACCATAACATCTACAGAAAAAGAAGATACCACTTCAGACGCGGTAAAAGCAGAATCAAAAATAGAATCATTTTGGTACATCATGTCTACAGATGGAAAGATGCA
>DATIDL010000067.1:0-5622 GCA_035456305.1 Nitrosopumilaceae archaeon | reverse complement strand
TTTTTGATATTATTATTGGACCATAGCCCTTGCCAAAGCTGCCACCACTTCTCAGTATTGTATAATTTGGAGTGTATGCGCACGCATGGACTGAAACTGCAGTCACGTCAAGCTCATGTTTTAGCGCCCTTTTGTTTAGCGTCTCAATGTCTTCTACTACATGATTTACTTTGAAATCAGGAGATGTTACTTTGCCTGTCAGCATCCCATAAAACATGAAAGCATCATCAGCGTCAGGAGTGTGGCCAAGTGTAATTTCCATAAGCATACTTTTGGTGTCTATTATAAATATCAAATTACGAAAAATGTGTCATATCAACAATTGCATTTGAAAAAGAAATCAAAAAGCAGATGAAATTTTTGTCAAAAAGTCAAATGCCAGATCTTTGACGATTTATCAAAAACAGATCAAACTCAATTCTTGATAAGGTTTAATACCGGCTCTAGATCGATTTTTTTCATTCATGAAGTACAAGGCAACAGATCAGATCCTAAAGATCATTGGAAACAAGAAAAACATTAGGAACTTTGGAGTCATTGCTCACGTAGACCACGGAAAGACAACCATGAGCGACAGCCTTTTGGCATCAAGTGGAATCATTGCGCCATCCGTTGCAGGCCAAGCCCTTGCACTTGATTCCATGAAACTAGAGCAAGACAGACAGATGACAATTGTACAAGCAAACGTTACCTTGCTTTACGAAAAAGATGGTCAGGAATATGTCATTAATATGATTGACACTCCAGGGCACATTGACTTTACAGGACGTGTTACGCGAAGTCTTAGAGCCATAGATGGAGCAGTTGTTGTTTCAGACTCGGTGGAAGGAATCATGACACAGACAGAAACAGTAACAAGACAAGCCCTTGAGGAGCGAGTCAGACCTGTATTATACATCAACAAGATTGATCGTCTCATCAAAGAGCTCAGGCTCACTCCAGACAAGATGCAGGAATGGCTTGTAGAAATCATTACCAATTTTAACAGATTAATTGACATTTACGCAGAACCCGAATACAAAGAAAAATGGAAAGTCAGCATACAAGACGGCAGCGTTTCATTTGGTTCTGCAAAAGACAGGTGGGGATTCAATGCAGATGTAATGAAAAAGAAAGGAATTTCTTTCAAGGACATTTACACTGCATATTCTGAAGGTGGAGACCTCAAGGCTCTTGCAGAAAAGGCTCCACTGTATGATGCAGTTTTAGGAATGGTTGTAAAACATCATCCATCTCCTGATGTTGCACAAAAATACAGGATTCCAAAAATTTGGAAAGGAGATTTAGAGTCAGATATCGGTAAGGCACTTTTGAATTGTGATGATAACGGTCCGGCAGTGATGATGATTGTAAACATGACAATGGATCCAGCTGCAGGTCCTGTAGCTATTGGAAGATTATTTTCAGGCAGACTCAAAGACGGCGATAGAATTCACATCATTGATTCAAAAAGAGAAGGAAGAATCCAGTCGGTGAACTTTTTCATGGGCAACCAAAGAGAAATGGTTGGCGAGCTTGCAGCAGGAAACATTCCAGCACTTTTGGGATTGGAACATGCAAGAGCTGGCCAGACACTTTCAAGTGTTGCAGATACTCATATGTTTGAAGGAATCCAGTATGTTTCAGAACCAGTCGTACAGATTGCAGTAGAGCCAAAGCATCCAAAGGATCTTCCCAAGCTTGTAGAGGCTTTGCGAAGAATTACAATTGAAGACCCCAACCTTGTGGTAAAAATCAACGAAGAAAGCGGTGAGACAGTCATTGCAGGCATGGGTGTATTGCACCTTGAAATTGCATCTTCGCTGATTGCAGATGCAGGAGTACAGGTTGTCACTTCACAGCCTTTGATCAATTATAGAGAAACAATCAGGACAGCTGCCGGTCCTGTGATGTCAAAATCACCAAACAGACACAACAAGATCTTTATGAAAGTAGAACCGCTTGATGAAAAAGTCGCAGAGATGATCAGAAACGGAACATTAAACGAATACAAGGATGAAAAAGAGGTTGCAGAAATTTTGAGAAATGCAGGATGGGAAAGAGAAGATGCAAAACGTGTAATGCGCTTTGATCCAAGAGGAAACGTAATGGTAGACGGCACAAAAGGTGTCCAGTTTGTTAAAGAATCAACTGATTCCATTTTATCAGGATTTGAAGATACCATGAAGGAAGGTCCGCTTACAAGAGAACAGGTAAGAGGATGCAAGTTTACATTCCATCACTTTGTACCACACGAAGACCCAGCTCACAGAGGTCTTTCACAACTTGGTCCTGCATCAAGACGTGTATGCATGGGTGCAATGCTAATGGCACAACCAGTTTTGCTAGAACCAACACTTGGAATTGAAGTCAGAGTTCCACAAGAAATGATTGGAAATGTTGCAGGAGTAATATCTGGAAAAAGAGGCAAGGTCCTAAACATGGAACAAAAAGGAATCATCCACATTCTTACTGGAGAAATTCCAGCTTCTGAAACTTTTGATTTGTCCGAAGTAATGCGAGGTCAAACAGCTGGAAGAGCAATGTGGAACACTCACTTTAAGGCATGGACGCCGGTTCCAAACTCTGTCTTGCCTACTATTATGGGAGAGATTAGAAAACGCAAG
The DNA here is from genome assembly GCA_035456305.1 of Nitrosopumilaceae archaeon. Taxonomy (GTDB): domain Archaea; phylum Thermoproteota; class Nitrososphaeria; order Nitrososphaerales; family Nitrosopumilaceae; genus UBA8516. Next base: position 3,016 of record DATIDL010000067.1, on the reverse strand, counting down.
GGATTGAGTCCAGAACCTCCAAAAGCAGAAGAATTTATCGACAGCGAATAAAATACAAAAATTTTATCTCAAGGCTTTATGATTATTGGAATGCCAAGAGCGGCAAGTCTGTCACACCCAGATATTCCTTCGGAAGGGTGAATCGTATGCAAGATATATTCACCAGCTGGCGCACTAAAGAAAATAGAACCATCCCATCCTGACTGACCGTCCAACTCTGCAATAGAGTCGCGATGTACAAATGAACCGGAGTTGCTTTTTGAATCTCCCACAATCACATCGTCTCCACTTGATGGGTATGGAATTGGTATGACCCCATCAGGTAAATCGACAAGATCAATTCTGTGATTTGCGTCGGTACTGCGAGCTGATTTAAACCACGGATTCCATGAATCAATGTTTTCTACTATCCAAATCCACCATGGGTTTCCTTGTTTTGTAAACCCTATCTTCATTGTAGCAGAATCATATGTAGCACCATCCACACATTCGTCTTGTATTTTGTAATCTACTTTGTATGTCTGTTTTTCATTTCCGGTATAGTGAGCCTTTACATAATAATCGTCAAGACCATCATTACTAAAATCAAATCGGCCACTGTCTGTATCAGATACGTAAATCGGAGCATGTTCATTACCACGAACAATAAGGTCTGCACTAGAAGTCTGCATGGCACCTCCGACTATTACGACGAAAATCATCATAAAGTAACACAAATTCTTCATGAGCACAAGTAACTCACTCACGCTTATAATTCTTGTAGATTATTTTCACAGATGGTTTGCATTTTTATCATATTCTAATTGTAAATAATTTAGTGACCACAGCGTCTCCATAGGTCAAAGGATTGCCGTAATTAACATCATCCCTTGGAGTTCTATGGTCTTCATTATGATATACCAGATATGATAAATTGTTTACCAAAAAATATTACAGTATTATCGGTAAAGAATTCATTACCATATCATACAAAAACCTGTTAAAGCGCTAGCCCCTTGGCTCATAGTGGCAGTCACAGTTGCATCCTTTCGTACAATTAACTCTCCTACAATCCTCACACAGTTTTCGTTTGTAGTAACTCAATTTCTTTTACCAATCCAAAAGTGAACCAGCTTTTAGCGATGACACTAAACTTTGTGGATTTTTGTTGTATTTGTTCACTATGTATAGTACTTTATCATCGCCTTCTGGCAATGGATCGGCACATCGACCGCACTTTGGAAGTACAACTACTGCATCATAATCAAGTTCTCCTATGAACTTGTCACACTTGCAGCAATGGATTGATTTCATATCATAGATATTCAATTTCAGTCACTCCTAGGAAGAAAATGTTTTGTTAAGATTTCCTAAATTTCGCATTATTTCTATTTTGATTTGTTTAATAGCTTCTAACATGGATAATAGTAGTGTCCATCGCTTATAACAGTGCGGAAAGAACATCATTTGGTATACAATAGTAAAACACTGGCACAATAAGCTCTGAAATTTAGAGAGAGTCAGATTAGTTCAAAAATCGTCATTTTTCTAAATTTTCTGTCATGATCAACTACATGAGACGTTTTTGTTGAATGTGTACAAATACTTAAAAACGGTTTTCAAATGTCTAATCAGACATGGATGAGTATCTTGATGAAGAGGGACTTCTTAAAGTCATAAGGACTTTTGAATTATCTGAAGAAATTACAAAACTCAACTGGACTTGGAACGATCGTTCAAACCCAGTTAGAGAAGCACACGACCTTTTGGCCAAGTGTCAAAAACTCTTTCTAGAAATTTCAGAATACGAGCAAAGAATGGGTGATAAACTTAACAAGTACCAGCGAAATAAAATTGAAGACGCCGTGACAGATTTAGGAAAACTAATTCCTTATATAAAAAACAAAATCAAACCTTATGAAAGTTTAGAAAACATAGGCAGATAAAAATAGAATGGCTAACCACCTAAAAACTTGAAAGCCTCCAAATATCTTCCAAAGATAGGAACGTTTGACGGTGCTGGGTTTTGGAAGAAAGCATATGCCCACCAGCGCGGGAATTTACTTAGACAGGTAAAGGTTCCAGACGATCAAATCAAGATACTGGTAAACAAGACATACCAGGAATTGCCCCCTCCATTAAGATTTGAAATAGAAACAAGTGGAATAAAAGAACAGGATTTAAAATAGATCATTACATCAAGAAAACAATGAAAGGTATGGATTATAAAAAATTCAGAGAATCAGAAAAAGAGCATTTTCTTACAAAAGATGGCAGATTTACCAAGACCGAAGTCATAAAACAGATGGGTTCATGGCTAAACCAAAACAAGTCAGCAGAACCTGAAGACTTTCTTGAAAATTACCAAGTAAAAGAAGATAAGAATTAATTTTAATATCGGAAAAATATTGATCATACCATGGGCCTTTTCAAGAAAAAAGAATCCAAAAACGAGACAAAATGCAAGGAATGCGGCTTAGAACTGCATGACCCAGAGCGCCTAGAAAGGCACATGAAAAAGGCTCACGCTCATGTCTCACAAAAGAACTTTGATGAGCCTAGCGGTGGCGGCGGATTGTGGTAGGTCAGAATCTATTTTTTGTCAGAATCAATAAGGTCTGCCCAGTGCTTTCTTTCTTCCATTTGCATTGTTGATTCTGCAGGCCTGCCGGTTTCAGATTCTTGTTTTATTAGCTGCACAACGTCGTCAGTCTGTTGCTGAAAACTCTTTATCAGCATCCCTTTGAGAAAACCTGCGCCTCCAGTGAATTTGATGTTCCATGCAATTTCAAGCGAGGTCCCACTTCCAACAGATGTCAATGCTATGGTTTTTGTTCCATTGATTATTCCCTTTGTAAACTCTGCAAGAACCTTGTCTTTTGGGTACAGTGTCACAGTTTGCAAACACCTGTCTCCTTTGCCCATTGTGATCTCACGCTTTACAACATTTCCTTCTGTGGAAAGGTTTCTTACTTTACTGATGTTATGCCAAAACTTGGGTTCCCTGTCAAGGTCAGATACAATATCCCAGACCTTG
>DATIDL010000066.1:0-4759 GCA_035456305.1 Nitrosopumilaceae archaeon | reverse complement strand
TTGCATACCTACAAGTAATTCATTCTTGAATAATATCTTAAAGAAACTCCAACCAAATTTTTCAATTGGCTCACTAAGCAAAAAACCATCAGTTACTCCACAAGATAATTGAAGATCTTTCATTACTGAAGAAACAAGTTCTCTATCACTTTCGTATTTTGTAGTAGAAATTTCAAAAATTACGATGCGGTTACTCATGATGTTTTATTATTTAGCTACTAAATCTATATTTCGAAAATTTATTTTTGTAAACAATAGATCGAGATATAGACATCAATCATGTGATGTTCGGGTCATCAGATTGTTGTTCAGGTTCATCTTTAATCGAAGCGGTTTCCTTTAGTTTATCTGACCAAGAAACAAGTTTTCCATCTTGTTCTACATTTATTGTGGTATGAACACGGACTGGAATTCCAATAGATCTGAAAAGAGCGAGTAATTTTCCACCGTCAATCGTTTCAGTAACCTCTCCAGATTGAAGAAGTTCAGCCAGCTTAACTACAACAAGCCTAGTTTCCTGTGGAAATTGTGATTCTGCAGCCTGTAGAACTTCCAAACCACGATAACCAAGATGTTTTATTAGAATCTCTCTTGGATCAGGAGCACTTGTTTTTTGTTTTTCTTTTAATAGTTTTAATTCTTCTTGTTTTTGTTGTTGTGAAATATTTTTTTGCATCTCAAGCAAACGCCTTGCCTTGAGAAGTTCTAGTTCTTTGTCTTCCTCGCTCATCCCTTTATCACACCTATTGGCACAAGCTTTGCTACTTTGGTAGCAATGCCAAGCTCATGGGATACATTTGCAACAGCATCTACATCTTTGTACGCTTCAGGTGTCTCTTCTACTACGCCTTCTCTTGTAAGCGCTTTTATGAAAATTCCCCTGTCACCAAGTGTCTTTTGGACTTGAGTGTCAGTATAGCTTCTACGAGCGGCAGATCTTGACATCGTTCTGCCAGCACCGTGTGCTGTTGAACCAAAGCTCAGTTCTAAAGAATTTGGTTTGCCAAGAAGAATCCAGCTAGCAGTTCCCATAGAACCTGGAATAAAAACAGGCTGACCTAGTTCTCTATATTTTTGTGGTATTTCATCTCGTCCTCCTGGGAATGCTCTAGTGGCACCTTTTCTATGAACCACAACAGATTTTAGTTGGCCATCGATTTTGTGTTTTTCTACTTTAGCAATATTATGAGCAACATCGTAAACAAGTTTCATGTCCAAATCAGATTCAGATTGTTTGAAAACACGCTCAAACGCCTTTCTTGTCCAATGAGTTATCATCTGCCTATTACTCCATGCAAAATTTAGTGCTGCAAACATTGCTTTTCTGTAAGATTCACCTTCTTCTGACGAATTTGGAACACATGCTAGCTCTCTATCAGCTAGAGATATTCCATATTTGTTGAGTGCCTGTTCTGATACTCTAAGATAATCACTACATACTTGATGACCAAAGCCTCTGGAACCGCAATGAATCAAAACAGTGACCTGCCCTTCGTGTGTTATTCCCATTCTTTTTGCAGCTTCCTTATCATGTATCTCTGCAACTTTTTGTACCTCAAGAAAATGATTTCCAGAGCCAAGACTTCCAAGTTGTGGTGCGCCACGTTTTCTTGCAGTTGCTGATACTTTGCTAGGATCTGCATTTTTCATTTGCCCGTTTTCTTCGCATACATCTGCATCATCTTTTGTACCATATCCATTGTCTATTGCCCATCTCACTCCTTTTACAAGAACTTCATCAAGCTGAGAAAAATTCAGTTTTACTGCACCTTTTGAACCTACTCCAGATGGAATTGAATTGAAAAGTTCTGTGACAAGATCTCTTAGTTTTGGTCTAACGTCTTTTTCGTTCAGATTTGTTCGTAACAATCTAACACCACAATTGATATCATAACCAACACCTCCTGGACTGATCACTCCCTCTTCTGCATCCATTGCAGCTACTCCGCCCACTGGAAAACCGTATCCTTCATGACCATCAGGTAGAACTACTACGTGTTTTTGAACACCTGGCAAAGTAGAAACATTGATTGCTTGAGTAATTGTTCTATCTGTCATCATTTTTTGTAACAATCCTTCATCTGCATAGATTGTTACTGGAACTTTCATTCCACGATTAGAGTCAACTTCAATTCTATATTCCATGTTACCAATTTTTTTTGGAACGAGTGATGTCATCTGAATCTACAAAAATCGCTCTTCTACACAATTTAAATCATAAGCAAAAGAGTTCACTTGATTAGTTTTGTTGTGTGCCTATACAAATCACTTAGTGCTTTGCCATCAAAATCCGGTTCTTTTTCTTTGGTTCTTGTTTCATAAGATTCTGAGCTTTCTTCAAATTCCTTGTTTTCTCTTTTATCTACCAATTTCCTCAAATCAGATATATTGTTACTTTATGAGATATCACTTATAGACTTTGAATGAGTTTTGAGTAGGTTTATTTTCCTTATTTGATTCAAATTTACTATGCCTATTTTGCCAATAGATGGTGGACGTTATGGCACCAAAGAAATGCGTGATATTTTTGATGAACAAAAGAAAATCAATTATCAACTTGAGATAGAAGCGGCAGCTGCAGAAGCTCAAGCAGAAATCGGCATGATTCCTAAAGATGCTGCACAAAACATTGCAAAAATGGCAAGATCCGGTAAAATTACTGCTAAAAGAGTTAAACAATTAGAAGCAAAAAGCGATCACGATACTGCTGCACTGGTTGAATCACTTGGAGAGATTTGTAAACCCAATGCAAAACCATGGATACATTATGGTTTGACAAGCAATGATTTGGTAGATACAAGTAATTCTATGCAGTTTCGAGATGCGCTTGTAATCATAGAACCCAAAGTTGCAAAACTAGCAATCATTTTGGCAAAGCTTGCAATAAAGTTCAAGGATGTTCCTGCAGTAGGAAGGACCCATGGACAACATGCAAGCATAATATCATTTGGTCTAAAATTTGCAAACTGGGCTTTAGAGATATCAAAACACATAGAAAGAATAGAAGAACACAAAAAACGAATTTTAATTTGTAAGACACTTGGAGTTGTTGGAACAGGTTCACTTATGGGCGCAAAAGCACTTGAAGTGCAAAAAAGAGTTGCAAAGAAGCTTTCTCTGTATCCAGCAGATGTTACTACTCAAGTTGTTCCACGTGAGAGATATGCAGAATACATATTTTGTATTGCCTTGATTGGTTCCACTCTGGAAAAAATTGCAGTAGAGATTAGAAACTTACAGAGAACCGAGATTGGCGAAGTTGCAGAACCATTCAAGAAAGGTCAGATGGGCAGCAGTGCGGTTCCAGTAAAAAGAAACCCTGTCAAAAGTGAACGCATCACTTCACTCTCAAAAATGTTACGCAGTCAGATCAGCGTATCATTTGAGAACATACCATTATGGCATGAAAGAGACTTGTCCAACTCTGCAAATGAGAGATTCATTCTTCCTACAAGTTCCATCTTACTAGATGAGATGTTAGAGGCAATGACAAAAATTCTCTCAGATCTTTATGTCAACAAGGATAAAATTAAAAAGAATTTGGGAATAACAAAAGGACAGATTTTTGCTGAATTTGTGCTGGAGGCATTAATCAAAAAAGGAGTTCCTAGGTTTATCGCGTACCGAGATATTCAGAGAATTGCTTTTGCCGCATCTGATTCTGGAGCAGAATTTTTGCACGCAGTAAAAAACGACAAGGCCATATCAGCACATCTTAACGAAAAAGAGATTGAACATATTTTTGTTCCAGGAAATCGCCTTGGTGCGTCAGGTGCCATAATCAAGAACGTCTACAACATAGTAACAAAAACTTGTTCTAAATTCATTTGATCTTTATCAGAGTCTTGTGAATAAGAGTACCATATTGAAGAGCTTTTTTGCGCTTAAATGATGCTTCTTTTGGCACACCAACTTGAAAAGCAAGTTCTCGAACTATGTGTTTGCGCATAAGATCATCAGAATTATGGATTTTGTGTGAAAGTGGAATTTTCTTTGCAAATGTTATAAAATCTTTTGAAAGAAACGGTTGTAATATCTGCACATCAAATTCTGATACAACGGCATTGACAGCTTTCATCATGTTAACTTCATTTTCAATTTTTGATTCCATTAGTTTTATGACAGTATCCTCATTTTCTTTTATTGCGTCTCTATATCCATTATAACCACAGAAGAGCTCATCTATTCCATTTGCAGTAAGAATTTTCTTAATTTTGTTACTCTTTGCAAGCTTGGCTACATGATAAAATGCAATACAGTTCTCATTCCAAGACAGGTTTTCAGTTTTTATTGTTTGTTTGATCTTCTTTGCTATTTTTGGAAATTCTTTTGGTGAGATTTTTTCAATCTTATGATCACTACCAAGCGTTTTGGCTATTTCTTTTGAAAATTCTATATCATGAGAATTCTCAAATCCTATAGTAAGCAAAATTACGTCATATCCAAGATCGGTACAGAGTTTTGCAAGAAGAGAACTATCTACACCACCAGAGAATGCTATTCCTATTTTTTTATCATCCACAATATGGCGTATTGCTTGAATCATTTGTTGATGTAATTCATCTTTAAGATCCGACATTTTGCATAAAGATGCTAAAAACCGCCCTAAGTTAGTTGCGCTGTTTTTACAATTAAAATAGGAGTAATTGATAGATTTCAATATGGGTCTGACAAAGCTAACAGAAGAACAGATCAAAAAAGAAATAGGCAATTTGCCAGGTTGGAGTGTAATTAACGGTAAATTACACAAAGATTTTGT
>DATIDL010000065.1:0-3942 GCA_035456305.1 Nitrosopumilaceae archaeon | reverse complement strand
AAACCGATTTACACTGGTAATTTCATAATTACCATGAATTCTATACGTTGAGAATTCGAAGATAGCCATGTACAGAATAAAAGAACATCTAAAACATACGACATTAATTAAAACAACAGGTTCTACAAAATTGCCCAAATCGAGAGTTCCTACAGATACTACAATTTCTTCTGAACACAATAAAAAAGTTGCAAGAACACGTAGACAGCGAGGATACAATTGGGAGGATACTTTAGTAAAACGATTTAATGCATTAGAAGAATGGAAGGCATTTAGATTAGGTTCACCAAGTGTAGCATTACCTGACATTTTGGCAGTAAGTACAAACGAAAACACAATTTTCACCATTGAGGCAAAATCCGGTACTGGAACAACACTACATGTTCCATATGATCAGATAACTCGATGTTTAAAGTGGATTCATACATTTGAGTTGTATAAAACAAGAAAAATGATAATTGCCTTCAAATTTCTCTCAAAAAAACGAATAGGTACAGGAGTATACGAACGTCGTCAACTGCGAGAATATTACAAGACGTGGGATGAGTCAAACGAGATAACTGATTTTGTTTGTACTTATGAAGGAGAGACTTATGCACTTGTTAATGGGAAAAGGCAAAAGCTTGAACTTGATGATTGTTTTATGCCGTTTAAATCAAAACATCAAAAACAAAAACACCGAATCCTTCTTTAATGACTAAATATGAAACAAGAATATGAGTTTTGAAAATTTTGTTGATGAACGTAGTCTTGTAAGTCATGATACGTTCAATACAAAAGAAATCAAAATTAAATTGCTTGAAGTTGAAGATGATGTATCTGATCATAATTGGAAGTTTGGGGTCAGAATTAAAGTTAAAAAAATTCTTGTAACTATAAAGCATCTACAAACACAGCAGATTGAAGAAGCAGAATTTGATCTCAAGGAAATAGAAAAAGAAATGAAAGAAAAGCGACACTATAGCTCAACTAATAGATGGGTTCAAACATCCGATGTAAAAAATGGATACATACTAAGCACAAGACATACTCTTTTGATGAGTGATGCTATCGCGTTGGATTATATTGTGATTTAATTTACAATTGATTCTAGTATAATGTCTGATTTTACATTCTTCAATTTTACATGTGTGTTTGATCTAAGCCTGCCTTCAAATAAAACAAAGTTAATTCTTTGAAATTTCTTTTTGTTTTTAATAATTATTCTTTTCAGAATTGGTTTTTGTTTTAACGTTATATTCAATCCTGATTTTTTCAAGTATGTTATAATGGCATCATAATAATCAGTACCTCTATTTGGTATGACATACGGGATTGTTTCATACGCATTCTTATCTGAACTGCTACTAGACACAACTATTTTTTTACCAGATCTGATTATTGCCCCAACACATTTTAAAACAAATTTTTCACCGGATTCCGAAGAAAACCATTCAAATGTTTTATCATTCACTTTAAGGATCTGCCTAAATGGTTCAATCACGGTGCCGATTTGATAGTACCTTCCAGTGTGATAGATTAGTGGTTTTTTGGTCGCATCGTGTTTTATTGAAACAACCTTTCCAACTATCATTGTGTGATCACCCAGTTTTTTCATAGTTACAAGTTTACACTCCGCATTGACTATACAACCATCAATCATTGGAGGTTTGATATGGTTTGATTTGATAAGATTAAATGAATTTTTTATATCTAGTTTATCAATTTCAGTTTTAGAATATCCTCCGGCTATATTTACGAGCGATGTTTGCTTGTCAGACGCAACATTTACCCCAAACTCTTTTGTTTCACGTATGTTTTTGAATGTAGCAGCACTTTCATGCACAAAAACTGCGATAAGCATTGGATCATAAGAGATTTGCATGGTCCATTCAGCCGCCATTACATTTTTTCCAAGTTTTCCATCACTAGTAATCATGCTGATGCCGGTCACAAAATATCTGTGAGCTTTTTCAGCAACTTTCCTTTCCAATAAAAACTGATTTCACCTGATCTGTTATTAGTTCTTTGTACAGAAACCTTTATGAAAGCAGGATTGAAAATTCAAACATGATCACTCAGGAGATAACTGTAAATGGAAAAAAATTCAATCTGAGGCTAACCGATCAATCGATCATGGACGCAAGACGGCTTAAAGCATTGTACCATGCAGCTTACGAGGATCCTGAGAGTTTTGAAGAAGTAAGCTCAGCCATATCTAACACCATTAATCAACTCGCGACTGCTGTAGAACCAGAAGTCTCTGGAGATGATCTAGATGGAGTAATACAAGCAATAATGAAAGTTGTGGAAGAAAAGGCCAAAGAGGCAATGGATGCAAAAAACAAACCTGCGGAGAGTCAGAAGATGCCTAAATCCACAGGCAAGTCCACAAAAAAACCAAAAAAGTAACAAATTATTGAGTCACAAATCAGAAAAATACTCGCCATATGGGTTATATCGCGTAAAACGTATTTAGACACATGCAAACGCATTGTGAGTGTGGCATTTGTGGCCATGTATCAGAAGATGAATGCATTAAAAAAGAGTGCAAGTGTTGCATCAATTTTCACACTAGATCAGGGCCAAAAAAATAGTTCCTGCTTGTTTCTGTGTTAAATTTTCAAGTATTTAGATTTAAATAAGTACCGGGTCACTTTTCAAATAATGCAAATGCATGCTTATCAGAAATGTATTGATCCTAAATGTGGTTTAGAGTATCCAATCTCAGACATTAGAATAGAATGTAAACGTGGTCACTTGCTTGATGTAAAATACCAGTCCACGCCACCACCATCCCTTAAAGAAGTATTTTATCAAAGACGAAATCATGCAAATAATATCTTCAACGAAAGCGGAGTCTGGAGGTTCAGAGATCTATTAAATTTTTGTCAAATTGATACTGAAGACATTGAGCAATGCGCTAAACATCTAGTATCATTGGATGGTGCAGAAGGACGTTTATCAAAACCATATCACATGTCAAAAGTAGCTGATTTTACTGGACTGGAGCATGAAAATCTTTGGTTACAGCCAGAAGGATACAATCCAAGTGGTTCGTTTAAGGACAATGGGATGTCAACTGCAGTAACTCATGCAAAGCTTGTAAATATTAAAAAAATAATTTGTGCGTCAACTGGCAACACATCTGCCTCTGCCGCAATGTATGCTGCAAATGAGAATATTGAATGTGATGTGTACATACCAGCTGGGGAAATTGCACCTGGTAAACTAAGTCAGGCATTTCAGTTCGGTGCTCAAGTCATCGAGATAAAAGGAAATTTTGATGACGCACTCTCAGCATCACTACAAAAAGCAGGAGAAGTTGGAGGATATACAGTAAATTCTATCAATCCATTCAGGATAGAAGGACAAAAAACAATAGTGTTTAGAGCTTTAGAGCGCTTGGACTGGAATCCGCCAGACTGGATTGTCTATCCTGGAGGAGCTCTTGGAAATACTTCTAGCTGCGGAAAAAGCCTAATGGAATTATATGAATGGGGATGGATAAAAAAAATTCCAAGAATTGCAGTAGTAAATTCAGAGGGAGCAAATACGCTGCACACACTTTACAACGGAAAGTTTGAAGATACAAATCTACGTTGGAATAAAGGCAATCCAGATACGGAAATAATACAAAGATACTATTCGCACATGGATAAAACTGGGATGAAGCCAAAAACAAAAGCAACTGCGATCCAAATTGCAAAACCTGCAAACATCCTCAAAGGATTAAGAGCATTAGAATTCACAAACGGTGTAGTTACTCAGGTTTCGGATCAAGAAATGATGGATGGCATGTCGCTAGTAGGGTTAAATGGGTTTGATTGTGAAATGGCATCAGGCGCAGTACCTGCAGGAATTAAAAAACTGGTTGAAGAAGAAATAATTAAAAAAGATGATACGGTGGTTGGAATCCTTACAGGAAGGCAAAAGGATTCAAGCATTCCTGTAGAATACCAT
>DATIDL010000064.1:0-5689 GCA_035456305.1 Nitrosopumilaceae archaeon | reverse complement strand
ACTCCAAATCCACTTATGTAAATAATCTTTTTAATTCCGGCCTTTTTACATAGACGTATAGCATTTTTTGTTAATCCTACGTTCACCTTTTCATAATCAGAATCAACTGTTTGTCTTCCCTGTCCAATCAAGTGCAATAGTGCAGAACATCCTTTTAATCTAGAAATAAGGTATTTTTCAGAGAGATCATCTGAAATTACTGGAATTCCAAAAGTAATAGAAGATTTTTTATTTTTTCTTATTATTCCAATTATCTTGATTCCTTTTTTTGCAAATATTTTTCCTATATTTCTACCAACAAAACCGTTAGCACCAGTTATTGCAATTGTTAATGATTTATTGTGCATGCTATAGCTATATCCGACAAATTAATTTTAAGGGTGTGGTAAAACATTGTGTTGAATTCATCAAAATGCTATGAGATTTTAGGTATTCAGAAAGGTGCATCACAAAAGGAAATAAAGACGGCATATAGAAACCTCTCTCTCAAGTACCATCCAGATAGAAATAAAGATGAAAAAGATGGTGAAAAATTTAAAGCGGTTATTGAGGCATACCAGTTTCTTAGACGCGAGGAAAAACAAAGTCAGAAAAAATCAGATGCAGACATAGAATCAACATATACCGACTTTTGGAAATATTATGATAAGGCTACAAATGAAGAATATCAGTTTTCAGCAAAGACAAATTTTGATAAATTTTGGCAGTCCTTTGGCGTGAATGTTAATGAAGCCTATGAACTTAACCAAGAAAAGCCAACATCACATATTACTACACATGTTTTGTTGTATGGAGGTCTTGGTGCTATTGCGCTCTGGATAATTCTATCTGGAATATTGAAATAAATCTGATAAGGATTAATATGTAAAAAATCAATCTTCTCTATGGAAAATGAGATTGCATCAAAAGGAAAGCTTAGGACTGGTTTTACTACTGGCACTTGTGCTACTGCTGGAGCAAAAGCCGGTATTTTGTCAATAATGAATCAAGCAAAGATTGATTCTGTAAAAGTAATTCTTCCTAAAAAAAAATTTATCGATGTAAAAATTTCAAACTGTCAATTCAACAGTAAGAGTGCCAAATGTATGGTCATAAAGGATGGAGGTGATGACCCCGATGTAACTCATGGTGCTGAAATATGGACAGAAGTATTTCTTACCAACAAACCAAATCAGATAGAGATCAATGGCGGAGAAGGAGTTGGAAGAGTTACAAAACCAGGTCTTGGACTTGATGTGGGTTCTGCAGCTATAAATCCAACACCAAAAAAGATGATATCTGAAAATATTTTAGACGTAGCAAAAGACATTCTAAAAAAGAATGGCATAAACATAGTAATTTCTGTTCCAAAGGGAAAGGAGTTAGCTCCAAAGACAGACAATCCAAGACTTGGAATATTGGGAGGCATATCAATTTTAGGCACAAGTGGAATAGTGATTCCATATTCTACTGCGTCTTTTGCCGCATCGATCAGACAAAGCCTTGATGTTACAATTGCCATGGGAAATGATACTGTTGTATTAACAACCGGTGGAAGAAGCGAGGATTTTGCAAGGACCATAATTAATTTGCCAGATCATTGTTTTGTACAGATGGGGGATTTTTCAGGATATGCAGTGCAACAATGCGCAAAAAAGAAGATCAAAAAGGCATATGTTGCAGGTTTTATTGGCAAACTTACCAAGATGGCAATGGGGGTAAAACAGACTCATGTAAAAGGTTCAAAGGTAGACATGGAGTTTCTATCAAAGCTTGCACAACAATGTAATGCAGATGTAAAAATTGTGCATGAGATAAAAAAAGCCAATACGGCAAGACATGTTTTTGAAATAATAGTAAGAGAAAAACTAGAAGGATTTTTTGATCGAGTTTGTTTCGAAGTTTACAAACAATTAAGAAATCACTCCGAAAACGAATTTGAAATTGATGTCATTATGTTTGATTTTGAAGGCAAAATAATAGGAAAACACCCTAAACAGTAACAGATATCTTTAGTCTGATAAAAAAACAAATTGTGGAAAAAGTTGCAGTCCTTGCGATCACAAAAAATGGAATCAACATAGGATTATCCTTAAAGAATCAATTTTCTGGATGGAAGATTTATGCGCCATCAAAATTTTCTAGCAATAATCCAGAAGTAGAATGGTTTGATGATTCTACTACGGTAAAAATTGGAGAATTATTCAAAACAAATGATGCGCTTGTATGCGTATTTTCACTTGGTGCTGTGATTAGATTAATTGCGCCTCATATGAAAGATAAAAAAACTGATCCTGCAGTGATAGTAATAGACGATACCGGTAAGTTTGTTATCAGCACACTTTCAGGCCATTTAGGAGGAGCAAATCAACTTGCAGAAGAAATTGCTAGAGTTTTGAATGCTACTGCAATTATAACTACTGCTGCAGATGTAAACAAGACCATTGCAGTTGATCTTGTTGGTAAAGAATTCGGTTGGAAGATAGATGACGACAGTATAGTGACAAAAGTTAGTGCGTTTATGGTAAATGAAGAGAAGATAGGAGTTTTCCAAGATTCGGGGGAGAAAGAGTGGTGGTTACCAAAAAAAGAGCTTCCAAAAAATGTAACGATATACAACAGTTTGGAAGAATTGGAAAGTTCAGATTGCAAGGGATTTTTGATAATTTCAGACAGAATCATTGAGAAAAAAGAATTACTAAAGAATGCAGTCGTATACAGACCAAAGACTTTGGTGATAGGTGTTGGACTACATTGGGATACAACAAGAGACACTATCATGGAAGGTCTGAATCATTGTATGAAAAAATTCAATATTAGTCCAAAATCAATTGCGCGATTTGCATCAATTAAAAAAGAAACAAATGTTAAAGGATTACAAGATTTAGCAAATGAGCTAAATGTTCCTGTAGATTATTATGAAAAGGATGAACTTGCACAAATAACCATACCAAATCCATCAGAAACTGTGCAGGCTTTTGAAGGAACCCCGAGTGTATCTGAAGCTTCTGCTTTGAGGAGCTCTGGAGGAAAACTGATAGTGGAGAAACAGAAATTTCCACCTAATTTGACCATAGCAATAGCAAGGATCCTAAAATGAAACGAGGACTTTTGTTAATAGACAGAGGAAGTAGAGAGAAGGAAGTGCAAGATGAGCTTAGATATATTTGCGAACAAGTCAAAACAAAAGGAAACTATCTTTTTTGCAATTATTGTTTTTTAGAGGTAATTCCACCTTTTATAGAAGAAGGAATAGAAAAGTGTCTTAAACATGAAATAGATGCACTTACCATAGTGCCATATTTTCTGTATCCTGGAAAAAAGGTCAAAGCTGCTGTAAATGCAGCTATAGCTATGCAATCAAAAACCAAGGTCAAATTAGTCATTTCAAAGCCTATGACTTTACATAAATCAATGGTTGAACTTGTGGATAAAAAGATAAGATCCACTCTTGTAAAAAATAGCATATCACTACCAAAAAAAGAAATAGACGTTTTGATAATATGTCATGGAAGCAAGGATCCTAATGCGCAGATGTCAATCAAATATGTAGTCGACGATTTATCTGGATCATATAGAAATGTGGATTACTGTTTTTTAGAGATCGAAGAACCAAATATTGCACAAGGAATTGAAAAATGTGTGAGAAACAAACCAAAAGCATTGGTTGTGATGTTTTACTTTTTACATGAAGGGGCACATGTAAAAAGAGACATCTACACAGATCTTAATCCTGCAATAGAAAAATCAAAATTGAGTAATATCTTTGTCACAGAACATCTTGGAACAGATGACAAGATGATAGATCTAGTAATAGAAAGAGCAAAGGAAGTAGAAAAATGATTACTAACAAAGGTCAATCCATTGAAGATAAGAGTATGGAAATTATAGAAAGTGAAATTGGTTCACACTCCTATAATAAAGATGAGTGGCCGATTGTTAGAAGAATAATACACGCAACAGCAGACTTTGATTTTGCAAGACAAAATATGATGATATTTCACAAAAATGCAATACAAAACGGCATTTTGGCACTAAGAAATGGTTGTAATATAATAGTCGATGTAAATGGTGTTATAGGTGGTTTTAATAAAGAAAATCTTAAAGAGTTTGGCAATAAAGCAATCTGCAAAATATCAGAACTTGAGATTGCCAATGAAGCAAAAAAGCTAAACAAAACACGTGCACAAATTTCTATGCGCATGTCTGCTTTGGAGATGAATGGTGGCATAGTTGCAATAGGTAATGCACCAACTGCTCTAGTAGAAGTCATAAACATGATAAAAGAAGGCATAACAAAACCAGCTCTTGTGATAGGAATACCAGTAGGCTTTGTATGTGCAACAGAATCAAAAGAAGAATTACAAACTCTAGAAATACCTTACATTACAAATAAAGGTCGCAAAGGCGGCAGTCCATGTGCTTCAGCAATCGTTAATGCACTCTTTAAACTTCTAAAAGAAAAATCATCTTCTTGAATTTTTAATACAATTTTGGACAAATTTTTTTGCAGTGTTTGATCTTGCAAAGTGCACATGCATGTAAGAAGCTAGTGTGTTGTATTCCATTAAACCATCCTTTTTGTCTTTTATTCCAATACCAACAGAGAGTGAATATGCAAACTTGGAATCATTACGTATGGATTCTAATTCAGAAAAATGAAATTCGTGTCCCTGTATAATATTTTCAGTATTTGCAATAATACAGTTGTGAGAAACTGTAGCCTTTGTATAATTCAGTTTGAGCTTTTTTTGCATCTTGGTTGTAGCATCAAAAAGTCCTATCATTTTGAATTTTTTTGATCCATAATCTATTGATTTTGTAAGATACATCAATCCACCGCATTCAGCATATATAGGAATACCAGATTCAGCCATTTTTTTAATATTTTTTTGCATTTTTTGATTTTTTTCAAGAGAGCTGCCAATGACTTCTGGAAAACCACCTCCGATGTAGATACCGTCGCACTGCGGCACTTTGGAATCAGAAACAGGACTAAAAAATTCAATCTTTGCACCGCTTATTCTAAGCGCATCAAGATTATCTTGATAGTAAAAATTGAATGATTCATCCAGTGCTACTGCAATTGTGGTTTTTTGTTTCACTTTATTTTCTGGCAAAGTTTGTGGAAGAGGTGAAACTTTTTTTCCGATTTGAATTATAGTATCAATATCAACAAAATCGGACATTGTTCTTGCAATTTTTTTTATTTTAGATCGGAGCGATTGCTGCTCTCTGACTGGAATCAATCCTAAATGTCTTGACTCCATAGTAAGATCAGGGTTTCTTGGAATTACACCAAGTATTGGTAGTTTTAATGGGGCAAGGGCTTGTTTACAAAGATCCTCGTGTTTTTTGCTTCCTACTTTATTTAAGATAAACCCAATTATTCGAGAATTTTTCTGAAATTTTGTAAATCCAAGTGCAGTAGCAGCTATGGAGCGTGCTGTCTTACTTGCATCTAGGACAAGAATAGTTGGTGCTTGTATAATTTTAGCAACATGGTATGTACTTGAAAAGTTTGAATTTCCAGAAAAACCATCATAGTATCCCATAACTCCTTCAGTTACAGAAAAATCAGAATCAGAATTTTTTGTAAAACTTTTCATGACGCCTTGTAAACCCATAATCCACGGATCTAGATTTCGTGCAGGTCTGCCAGAAACTGCAGAAAGATAGCTGGGATCTATAAAATCAGGCCCAACCTTAA
>DATIDL010000063.1:0-8149 GCA_035456305.1 Nitrosopumilaceae archaeon | reverse complement strand
TAAAGACTATAGATTTAGAATTAGACGATCGGTTTTCTCCAAAGACGCTCAGTGCTTTTCTTGATTGCTTGCCTCTAACTGTAGGAATAAACTCATGGGGCGAAGAGCTTTACACAGATGAAACCCCAGTCAGAGTGGCTGAAGAAAATGCAAAACCACTTGTTGATTTGATGGATGTCGCATACTGGCCTACAGGAAAAGCAATCTGTCTCTTTTTTGGACCAACACCAATTGGAACAAAAGATGAGATAAAGCCATACTCTCCAGTAAATGTGATAGGCAAAATAATAAACGCTGACAAGCGGTTTCTCAAGGATGTTCCTGATGGCATGGTTGTAACATTTAGGCTAAGCAAATAATTGATCAGAATGCTTTTACACTATGATGATGTATGACATACACTTGTGGAACTTTAAAACTCCGCTCAAATGCAAGGAGTGTAACGTATCCTTTACTGACAAGGAACATCTAGAAAGGCACAAGAAAAACATCCACAAATAATTACTGCACAATTAGATCTAGAGATTTAATGGTTGATTCAAATACATATGCTCTAAACTGTTCAGACTGGTTTGAAAATATTACCCACGGTACAGGGTTTATTTCCATATATTTTTTGTCTGTAGGTGATGGATGTGCTTCTGAGTTTGGATGAGAGTGAAAAATTCCTACAACATCAAGATTTCTTTTTTCGGCTTCATCATATCCTTTTATGAGTTCATCATTTGATATTGTGAAATTTACTGGTGAGTTCTCAGTGTTTTTTGTTAAAAAAATATCTTTTACCGCAAAGTGATCATTTTCTACCTTGCCAAACAAAATCGCACATGATTCGTTAGGAGAATTATCTCTTGCATGTTTAACAAGAATATCTATTTGATGTTGTGAAAGTACGATTCCTTTTTGCAAAGCTATTCTACTGTTACCGTTCCTACCATCCAGGGATGAACTTGACAGTAGTATTCTGTTTTTCCAGGAATATCGAACTTGTGTTCGAATGTTTGACCTGCTGGCAATATGCTAGAATCAAACATGCCAGATGCACCATCAGTTGGATTTCCGCTTGTGACAGTATGAGCTGCGGTGTCATCATTGGACCAAACCACTGTAGTTCCTGAAGAAATGACAATGTCTTGCGGATCATAATATAATTGTCCTTCACTTTGTGTCATTGCTCCTGAAGGTATGCTTACTTTGGCAACTACTGGTTCAGCAGGTTCTGAAATAATAATTTTCGAGGTCATAAATGGATGCACAGTACAGAAATATTCGTATTCACCTGCAGCAAGATCTTTTGTGTCAAGATCCCATTTGGTTCCTGCAGATATTACGCTGGAATCAAATGTTGTACCAGCATCAGCTAGACTTGTTACTGTATGCATGACATTATCATTATTTGTCCATTCAATCACATCGCCTTTTGTTACAGTAACAGGTTCTGGACTATAATCAGGACTGTCTGGAATTGAAGCACCGGCAAGTATCTCAACTGATACTATGTTTGCAGTAACAGGAATTGGCTCTTCCATGGGTTTTTCTGCTTCTTCCATTACTGGCGGTTGTAAACTGAATTGTGCTCCAGGACCTACAAATCCCAAGGTAACAAATGATGCAATGCCAACACCTGCTGCCAGTATAAATATCACAGATATCGGCTTGGCATATTGTGGCACTTTCATTGCCGCATAAGAAATCACTATTGTTGGGATGATTATGATTAGTAAAACACCTGCAAATGTGGAAAGTGTTGTGACCGAAGTCAGTGCGAATGCAAATGCTCCAAATGATCCTGCAATTCCAAATATTACTAGAGTGGTGGCTTTAGCTCGGTTGCTTGTTGAAACGCCACCATTAAGAATTCCACAGGCCAGAAATATCAGACCAACAAACATTGTAAGTCCTGTAAGAGCATGCATGCCATCGATGAAGGTTTTTGCGATGCCAGCGTATGAAACGACTACGCCTGCCAGACCTATAGCAGTAAGACCCATTCCAGGCATCATAAGATCCCAGTCGCTCATTTGTGGTAGATGCAAGAAGTGAGATAAATAATCCTTTTGCACCCAAGGCAAACAGCTTCGAAGAAATTAAATCCCCAACAAAACTGCTACAAAGAGATTGGGACTAAAAGAGATCTTAGAAATATCAAAACCGCGTATCGTTATTCTGCTTGTCATTACTGCAGTCACATCCATGTATGCAGCAAGTAAGCTGATCGGTCCAGAACTAAATTATTGGAGTCTTTTGCACATCATCATATCTGGTGCACTTGCTTCTGCAGGTTCTAGTGCACTAAATCACTACTACGACAAAGACATCGATCCGCTCATGAAACGAACTAGTACAAGACCGATTCCATCTGGCAGAATGTCTGCAAAAAATGTCCTTTGGTATGGTTTAGCAGTTAGTGCCATTTCAGTAATTTATGCTGGAATTACGTTAAATCTTGTTTCTACCTTTTTCATTGCATTAGGAATTTTCTTTTATGTCATAGTATACACTGCGTGGCTTAAACGAAATAATGCATCAAATATTGTAATTGGCGGATTCGCAGGAAGTGCCGCCTCTATGGCAGGGTGGTCAGCTGCAACTGGTTCAATGGATTTACTTGGAACATTGGTAGGAATGTTAGTTTTTGTCTGGACTCCATCTCATTTTTGGTGTCTTGCCATGAAGATTCGCGATGATTATGCAGAAGCCAAAGTTCCCATGCTGCCTGTTTTAGTAGGTATGCAAAAGACATCAAAGTACATTTTGGTTAATACTGCAATCCTACTTCCATATTCTTTAGCACTAGTTGCATTTGGATTAGGATATGTGTATCTTGTAATTGCAGCAATTTCTGGCGGTCTTATGTTAGCATATCATTACAAACTTACAAAGAACCCAACTTCTGAATTTGCGTGGAAGGCATACAAAGTTACTGCACCATACCTTACAATAATATTTGTAGCAATAGCACTTGATGCAGCGTTTCACTTTGGAATCTAATTATACTTCTTGATCTTGTTCTTGTTCAATACCTGGAAATCCAGCTTCATAATCTCGTTCTAGCTTCTCTCTATTTTGTTCTTCAATTTCGTCTTTTTCGCTCTCCTTTTCAATTATCTCTATTCGGCGTTCGTCTTTTGTGAGCCAGCTTACTTTGATCAATCCATAGATCTCTAGACTTAGTAGAATTTTTTCAAACTCATCTTCTGGAATAACCATTCCTGTCTTTACAAGAATCTTTGACAGTTCAGAAGCTGTGAGGGACCCAGAATCCTTTATCTTTTCATATACGAAATTTTTCAATGGCATTGTCATATATCTAACCGTAAAATGTCTTATCGATTGGTTTTGGTATGGCGTATGATATATTCTCTTTTATTGTACCATACCATTCATCCACACTCTTAGTTATGGATGGTTTGACTAGTTTTAGGGCAGCAGCAAAATCTGCGCTTCCTATTTTTACAGAATCGTTTTGCATTGCGTGTACCGCTGCTTCTCTACAAATAGCTACAAGATCAGCTCCACTATAGCTTTTCGTAGCAACTGCAATCTCCTTCAAATCTACATCATTAGAAAGAGGCATGGTACGTGTAAGAATCTTGATTATTTCCAGTCTTCCTTTTTCATCTGGTGGTTGTACATACAGAATTAAATCTAGTCGTCCTGGTCGTAAAAGCGAAGTTTCTATTAGATCAGGTCTGTTTGATATTCCAATTACGATAACTCTTGAGGCTCCGCTATCTTCCATTTCTGTCAAGAGTTGACTCAAAAGTCTCTCGCCTACTCCACCATCTTCACCAGATTTTGATCTGGCAAAAGAATCAAGCTCATCAAATATCACAATACATGGGGATGAAGTCTTTGCCTTTCTGAAAATTTCTCGAATTGCCTTTTCTGATTCGCCAACCCATTTAGATAGAACTTCAGGACCGCGTACAAGAATCATGTTGGCTCCACTTTCTGTTGCAAGTGCTCTTGCAAGCAACGTCTTTCCACAGCCAGGTGGACCATACAACAGTGCACCTTTTGGAGGTTTGATCCCCATCTTTTGGAATTTTCCTGGTTCTTTTATTGCCATAATCAAGTTATCATGTAGTGTTCTTTTTGCATCATCTTGTCCGCCAACATCTTTCCACCACACTTTGGGACTTTCAACATAGAATTCTCTCATTGCAGTAGGTACAATTTCATGCATTGCATCGTAAAAGTCCTGTAAACGAATTCTCATTGATTGTAAAACTTCAGATGAAATCTTTTCTGTTTCCAAATCAATCTCTGGCAAATAGTTTCGAAGCGATTTCATGGCAGCTTCTCTACATAGTGATTTTATGTCTGCACCAGTATATCCATGAAGTTCTGCAGCTAGCATTTTAAGATCTACATCTGTATCAAGTGGCATTCCTCTAGTATGGATATGTAAGATTTCCAGTCTACCATCTGCGTTTGGTACAGAAATCTCAATTTCTCTATCAAACCTGCCGGGTCTTCTAAGAGCAGGATCTACACTTTCTGGTCTGTTTGTTGCACCTAAAACAATAACATTTCCTCTGTCAGTCAGACCATCCATCAAAGCTAAGAGCTGAGCTACTACTCTTTTTTCAACGTCACCATATGCTTCTTCTCTTTTTGGAGCAATTGCATCAATTTCATCAATGAATATTACAGCTGGTGCATTTTCTTTTGCTTCTTTGAATATATCACGCAGTCTTGCTTCAGTTTCTCCGTAATACTTGTTCATAATTTCAGGACCGTTAATAGAGTAAAAGTTTGCTTCTGATTCACTTGCAAGAACCTTGGCAATCAAAGTTTTTCCACATCCCGGAGGACCATACAATAAGATACCACTATGTGGTTCAATTCCTAATCTGCTAAAGACTTCGGGATGTCGAAGTGGCAGTTCCACTATTTCTCGCATTCTTTTTGTTTGTCCTTTTAGACCACCAATCTCTTCATAGGTAACGCGAACTTTTTTGTCAACTGATGTTTCAGTTAGAATAGTAACTGTCGTTATTCGCTCTATCTTGACAACAGTTTTTGGAGAAATTTTATGAATTTTAAAGTCCATCGAATTTCCAAGAATCATTACAGATATCTCATCTCCTTCTGAGAGAGGCAATCCCTTCAGTCTATTTTTGACAAAATCTGTAAATTCCTTGTCTACCGTGACATTGCCATTTACCGGCATCAAAACTACGCTTTTTGCTGGTTTTGCTACAATTTTTCTTACACTAACAAGATCATTTACTGAAACACCAACATTCTTTCTTGTTTGACCGTCAATTCGTATCATGTCTGGATCCTTGTCATCATCATCTGTTGGCCAGACTATAGCACAGCTAGATCTTTTTCCAACTATTTCCACCATGTCACCAGGTTCTACTCTAAGGTATTCCATGGCTTCTGGTTCTATCCTTGCACGTCTTTTTCCTACGTCGCGTTGTTTTGCTTCACCAACACGCATTTGCAATGGTTCGTCTTTGCGTACCAAAAAAACACCTACTTTACATCAACAGATGCTCTGCTCATTCCTAAGACTTCGAATTCTCCAACACCTTCAATGGATCTGACTGCATTTTCAAGCGAGTCCATCTGTCCTTCCTTGTCATCTAGGGAAAATTCTGCGTTAATAAAGTATAGACCAAAAGCAAGTGGCTCTTTTGTATATTTTACAAGCTGAATTCCATCCTTTAGTGCAGCGCTTACATTTTTTGCTATACCATCTAGTTCTATTTCTGTGCCTGTTGGAAGGATTTTTGCTTTAAGTAAAAGGCGTGCCATTTTTTATGGTCCATTAAAGTTGCATGAGTTACATTTGTAAGATCTTGCAGCTTCTCTACAGCTTTCACATCTCCAAAGTAGTATAGATCCACAGTTTGGGCAGTTGAATTTTACACATTTATCATTAGGCATTATGGTTCTGTGGCATGAACTACACACTGGCAATGCAATAGATGACGACATGTTCTGAGCTGATTAAAAACCGAATTTATATCTTGCTTATCAATTGTATGTTATCTCACGTCAACAGTCTTCTAAACTCGCTTCCCAAAATTGCTTGGACTGCCTTGACAGATCCCTTTACTCCCAAGAGTTTGGCAAGAGAAACAGTATGAAAGTCAAAAGTTCCTTCTTTGGAGATCTCTTCTAGAATTTGTGGCGTCACGGATTCAAAGATCTTGTCAATAGATTTGTTATCTAGTCTTTCAAGTAGTTTTCTAGCGAGAAGCATGTGTTCAAACTCCTGACCAAATTTTTCCAACCATGCTTTCTGATATTCTAATAGATCAGAGTGATTTTTTGATTCCAGAAATTTTGAGATCGCTTTGCCTGCAAATATGCCACCCAGACCGCAAGAATATATGCCTCCGGCAGTGGTGGGTTTTGACTGGCCTGCGGCATCACCTATGATAATGGTGTCTTTGGTGACAAAATTTTCAATTGGACCCTTTATCCAGATTGGGGCAAAGACCTTTCGTACAACAGAGTGTTTTCCTTTTTGTCTAAGAAAGTTTTCTAGTGCCATTGCTGCATTGATGCCCTTTCCTGCAACGCCAACTTTGGCAATGTCATGGTGTGAAGGGATAACCCATGCAAAAAAACCCGGATATTTTTCCTGATCAAAATATACTTCAATTCTTTCTTTGTCAATCCAATCAGCATATACTTCATACTGCGCAGACTGCAATATTCCCTCCCTATCTTTTTGAATAAGTGATGACACACCTCTGGCATCTACCAACATTTTGCATTTCATTGTACCGTCAGATGTTTTTACCTCGCCATCTTTGAATTCTTTAAATGAAGTTTTGACACGAATTTCTGCGCCGTTATTTTTTGCGCCATGTGCAATTTGTTTATCAAAATCCCTTCTATCCAAGACTACAACTTTTTGAGATCTTGCGTCAAGTGAGAAGGTCTTTCCTCCAGGGGAGATTATTGATGCAGAGCGTATTTTGTTGTCAAGAGTATTCCTTGTTGGAACTACTCCCAGCTCTTCTATTCCTGAGATGCTGACAAGACCACCACAGTGTTCTGGGGTACCAATCTCATAGTCTTCTTCTATAACTAAAACACTATGACCAAGTCTAGCTATTTCCCTTGCACATAATAATCCGGAAACACTTCCACCTGCAACTATGACGTCGTAATCCACAATGTTTGATTTTGTTGCAATTATTTATTTCAATTCAAAAGTTTAACATAGACTAATTTCTTTGTGAAAGTATGGGTGCAATCAAGCAAGTAATCGTGGTTAGAAAGGATCTAGATATGGGTACGGGAAAAATAGCTGCCCAAGTTGGACATGCATGTGTCTTAGGCGCAGAACA
The DNA here is from genome assembly GCA_035456305.1 of Nitrosopumilaceae archaeon. Lineage (GTDB taxonomy): Archaea > Thermoproteota > Nitrososphaeria > Nitrososphaerales > Nitrosopumilaceae > UBA8516. The sequence goes on along the minus strand of DATIDL010000063.1, from coordinate 827 downwards.
TGTTAGAAAATCATATCCAGAATGGTACAAAGAATGGATTATGCTAGGTCAGGAAAAAGTAGTTGTCAAAGTTACTAGTCTTGAACAACTAGAACAAGTAAAAAGACACGCCATAACATTAGATCTTCCATGGTCTGAAGTAACTGATGCAGGACATACACAGATTGCACCTGGAACGGTAACTTGCATTTCGATCGGACCTGCACCAGAAACAACTATTGACAAAGTCACAAAAGACTTGAAACTTTTGTAGAATAAGATATAACAAGGAAAACTTGTCTGCCTCTTGTGAAGAAAAAAACAAAGGCAATTTTAGTTTCTATATTTTTTGGGTTGATATTAGTAACATCAACTATAACCCTAGCCCTTATTGGCAATGTTCCATCAAACAATGACGATGGTACAGTTACAAAAACTGGAACGCCTGCTGACAATTACAAGGATGCCGAGAGAGAAACTTTTTGCGGTACTGGCAGTGTAAAATCTAATAGATACATAACTGAGTTTAAAATTCCAACTGTGTGCACACAGCCACTTGCCATAACAACTGATTCATCTGGAAATGTGTGGTTCACAGAATCAAACACAGGAAATCTTGCAAAGTTTGATCCCTTTTCGAGAACCTTCACAGAATTTGAGAATACAAAGTGGCCAGAAGGTGACCAATCCATGATGTGGGGAATAGATCATTCCCAAGATGAAAACATCTGGTTTACAGATGAACGTCATGATGTAATCTGGAAGTTTTCTATTTTAGAGAAAAATTTTACAAGTTACAAATATCCAGCTTCTGATTCGGAAGCAACTTTTCCACAAAAACTCATAGT
>DATIDL010000062.1:0-27169 GCA_035456305.1 Nitrosopumilaceae archaeon | reverse complement strand
TAATAGAATCTTAAAAAATGAAAGATTTGAGTTCTAGTATTTTGGCATTAGTCTTAGCCTGGTCTTTGCAGAAACCGCAATTATTGATATAATTGCAACTGCAAGTATCAAAGCTGCTACTGCACCAAACTCTGGAACTATTTGTGTACCAATGATCTCTATCTCTTCAGAACCATCTGTGAATGGAATTGTCAAAGTCCTGTCCGTAGATGTTGTTTCTTCACTGACATCGCCTATTTCTTCACCATCTATTAGAACGAAGAAACTATCATCTTCGCCATTGATCTTTGCATCGATCAAAGCTCTTGGTAGAGTTATGGTCAATACTCCATCACTTGTTGTTTCTATGGAAACAAGCAAAGATTTTGCTTCTACGTCAGCTGTGATTCCCAAGACTTTACCGCCTGTGATGCTATATCTTACATCAAAGTCAGTACCTTCTACATGAATCTTCTTTCCTCCTGGGCCGCCTGCAGATCCACTGAATTCAAACGTTGTTTCGTTTGCTCTGTTTTCACCGCCATATTGTACTTTCACTGTGTATGTGCCAGCAGCTTTCCACAAGCCTCCGCCCGCAGTAAGTACAGTAGAATATGTTTTGTCGGTTTCTAGATCTACTTGTTGGACAGTTACTATGTTGCCAATTGGATTGATAACAACAATACTAACTTGTTGCCCAGAGATGTAGTCTTTTGTTGCACCAGAGATGACAATGGTGTCTCCATCTGCATATGATTCTTGGTCTGTCGTGACAGTAATTGGTACCGTGTCAAAAGGATCCACTTGTGCAAAAGCTGGGACAGCTCCAATAGCTGCAACCAGAATCGCAAGTAAGGAAAATCCCTTAAAACGAGTACTCATCTTGTTTTTGAACTTATTTTTTAACTATTTAAGGTTACGGAAAAAAATGTTGACAAAAAACAGAATTTAGTAGTGCGGATCCCAGATTACATATATATTAACCTCTCGGCGCAATTTGCGTGGTTTGTGGATTAATTGTACATTTACAGCTAATGTTGTTTTAAGGAGATTTTTACATTGTTAACAAAAAAAGATCACATACTTGTACCGGATCACATCTATGTTCCAAAACATGAAATAATGACAAAAAAGGAAGCCGAAGAAGTATTGGAACAATTTCACACAAAGCCTACAGAAATGCCGCTTATTTACGAAAATGATCCTGCAATCAAGGGATTGGGTGTGAAACCAGGTGATATGATAAAAATAACAAGAAAAAGTGCAACATCTGGTGAAAGCGTCTATTACAGATACGTGGTGGAAGAATAAATGGTAAATATCTCAAACAAACGTTGGCCCATAATTCAAGACATACTAAAAAGAGAAGGTATTGCCAGACAACATCTTAATTCATACGATGAATTTCTGGAACGTGGTCTGCAAAGTATAATTGATGAAGTAGGGCAGATCGAAATTGAAAGTGCAGAATATCCATATAAAATCCAACTTGGAAAATTAAAACTTCAACAAGCAAGAATGATGGAGCTTGATGGTTCAATAACTCATATAGCTCCAATGGAAGCACGACTTAGAAATGTAACATATGCATCTCCAGTAATGCTTGAAGCAAGTGTGGTAGAAGATGGAAAAATTCTTGAATCAAGATTTGTCCACATTGGTGACATGCCCGTCATGGTAAGATCAAACGCTTGTATTTTGCATAACCTTTCTGATCAAAAACTTGTGGAGCATGGTGAAGATCCAAATGATCCAGGTGGTTACTTTATCATAAACGGCTCAGAAAGAGTAATTGTTGGACTGGAAGATCTTTCTTATAATAAAATTATAGTTGACAAAGAAACCGTTGGAGGAAATACAGTGTTCAAAGCTAAAGTATATTCTTCAATTGTTGGTTATCGCGCAAAACTGGAACTTGTTATGAAAAACGATGGACTAATTGTTGCAAAAATTCCTGGTTCTCCTGTAGATATTCCAGTAGTTACATTGATGCGTGCACTAGGACTAGAATCTGATCGAGAAATTGCAGCCGCAGTTTCACTTGTAAACGATATTCAAGACGAGCTTGAAGCATCATTTGAAAAATCTGGTGATGTTCCAACTGCTAAAGATGCAATCGTGTACATCAGTAAGAGAATAGCTCCTGGAATGCTAGAGGAATTTCAAATAAAAAGAGCAGAGACTTTACTTGATTGGGGTCTATTACCACATCTTGGTAAAAACCCTGACAACAGAAAAGAAAAAGCTCAATTTTTGGGTGAAGCTGCATGCAAATTAATTGAACTAAAACTTGGCTGGCTAACTCCAGATGATAAGGATCACTATGGAAACAAAGTCATCAAGTTTGCAGGTCAAATGCTTGCAGATCTATTCCGAACTGCTTTTAGAAACCTAGTACGTGACATGAAATACCAGCTAGAGAGATCTGGTCAAAAAAGAGGAATCAACGCTGTTGCTGCTGCAGTAAGACCTGGTATAGTGACAGACAAACTAAACAATGCAATTGCAACTGGAAACTGGGGAAGAGGCAGAGTTGGAGTAACACAACTGCTTGACAGAACAAACTATCTTTCCACGATTAGCCATCTTAGAAGAATTCAATCACCACTTAGCCGAAGTCAACCAAACTTTGAAGCAAGAGACTTGCACGCAACTCACTTTGGTAGAATTTGTCCAAGTGAAACCCCAGAAGGATCAAACTGTGGCTTGGTAAAGAATCTTGCACTTTCTGCAATAATATCAGTAAACGTTCCATCCGAAGATATCATAGAAAAGCTCTATGATCTTGGTGTAACATATGTTTCAGATGCAAAAGATGATCTCAAAAAAGAAGGAAGTAGAGTCTTTGTAGATGGGAGACTGATTGGATATTATAAGGATGGTCAAAAGCTAACAGATTCTTTACGTGATCTTAGACGAAGCTTCAAAATTCATCCGCATATTGGCATATTTTTGTATCAATCAAACATTGAGGGATCCACAAAGAGACTGTATGTTAACTGTAATGCTGGAAGAGTTTTGCGTCCGCTAATTGTAATAAAAGACAACAAACCCCTCTTAACACAAGAACTGATAGACAAAGTCAGTAAAAAATTCCTTTCTTGGAATGATCTTCTCCACATGGGCGTAATTGAGCTTGTTGATGCAAACGAGGAAGAAAATTGTTATATTGCAATGGATGAAGAAAACCTGAAAAAACATACTCATATGGAAATATTTCCATCAGCGATTCTTGGTGCAGGTGCATCAATCATACCTTATCCAGAACATAACCAATCTCCAAGAAATACATACGAATCTGCAATGGCAAAACAAAGCCTCGGATTCTCCACTCCGTTGATGAACGCAAGTACCTATGTAAGACAACACTTTATGCTGTATCCACAAACTCCAATTGTTACAACAAAAGCAATGGGACTTTTAGGATTGGAAGATAGACCAGCTGGACAAAACTGTGTTGTTGCAGTATTACCTTTTGATGGTTATAATATTGAAGATGCAATTGTTCTAAGCCGCTCATCAGTAGAAAGAGGATTGGGAAGAACTTTCTTCTACAGAATTTACGAGGCTGAAGCAAAACAATATCCTGGTGGAATGCGTGACAACTTTGAGATCCCAAACGCGGAAGGAAACATACGAGGATTTAGAGGTGACAAAGCTTACAGATTATTAGAAGAAGATGGAGTAATTGCGACAGAATCTCCTGTTCAAGGTGGAGATATTCTGATTGGAAAAACTAGTCCACCAAGATTCATGGAAGAGTATCGTGAGTTTGAAGTAAAGGGGCCATACAGAAGAGATACATCAATTGGTGTAAGACCATCAGAAAACGGAGTTGTAGATACTGTAGTTATGACACAATCTCATGATGGTGGCAAGATGTATAAAATCAGAGTAAGAGACGTTAGAATTCCTGAAATTGGAGACAAATTTGCATCACGACACGGACAGAAAGGAGTTGTTGGCATGCTTGTCAACCATGAAGATTTACCATATACTTCAGATGGAGTTGTTCCAGACGTTCTGATTAATCCACACGCATTCCCGTCTAGAATGACAGTAGGAATGTTTCTGGAATCTGTAACAGGAAAAGCTGCAGCTTTGCGTGGAACAAAAATGGATGGATCTGCATTTGTAGGAGAAAAACTGGATGATGTAAAAGGTGTTCTAGAATCTGCAGGCTTCAAATATTCTGGAAAAGAAATAATGTATGATGGAAGAACAGGAAAAGCATTCGAAGCTGAAGTCTTCATAGGCGTAGTGTATTATCAAAAACTGCATCACATGGTTGCTGACAAGATTCATGCTAGAGCTAGAGGACAAGTCCAGATGCTTACAAAGCAACCAACAGAAGGACGTGCACGCGGTGGTGGTTTAAGATTTGGAGAAATGGAAAGAGACTGCCTTATCGCATATGGAGCTTCAATGATGTTAAAAGACAGATTACTTGATGAATCAGACAAGGCAGACATCTACATCTGTGAAAGATGCGGACTCGTTTCATATTATGATATAAAGCAAAGAAGATTTGTTTGCAGAGTCTGTGGTGACAAGGCCAAAGTAACTTCAATCTCAGTAGCATATGCCTTCAAGCTGTTATTGCAAGAAATGATGAGCTTGGATGTGGCCCCACGACTTTTGATTAAGGAGAGGGTATAATGTCACTTGAAACAATAAAAGTAATTGATGGAATCCGTTTCTCTGTCTGGTCTCCAACTGAAATCAGAAAATATTCTGTAGCGGAAATCACTGCACCTGAAACCTATGACGAAGATGGAATGTCTGTACAAGGAGGTTTGATGGATGGACGACTAGGAACTTTGGAACCTGGACAAAAATGTGTTACATGTGGCAACACCGCTGCAAGATGCCCTGGACACTTTGGGCATATAGAACTCGCTGAACCTGTTTTACACATTGCGTTTATTGACAATATCTACAAACTTTTACTTACTACATGCAGATCATGTGCAAGACTGAAAATTTCACAAGAGGATCTTGAACAATATCACAAAATAAAAAGCAAAGAGGCAGCATATACCGTAATCTCGATAAAACACATTCCAGATGAAATAATTGAAAAAGCAAAAAAAGAAAAAACCTGTCCACACTGTGGAAAATCTCAATATGATCTTATTTTTACAAAACCTACAATATTCATTGAAAAGACAGAACTGGGAGAAAATAGATTACTGCCAATTACAATACGAGAAAGATTTTCACACATGATCGACGATGATCTGAAACTTTTAGGATATGATCCTACTACTGCACGACCAGAATGGTTTGTATTGCAGGTATTACCGGTTCCACCTGTAACGGTGAGACCATCAATTATTTTGGAAACTGGAATTAGATCAGAAGATGATCTAACGCACAAACTTGTAGACATTATAAGAGTAAATCAAAGACTAAAAGAAAGTAAAGAAGCTGGAACTCCACCTCTGATTGTGCAGGATCTTGTTGATCTGTTACAGTATCACACAACTACCTATTTTGATAACGAAGTTTCAGGAATTCCACAAGCTCATCACAGATCAGGTAGACCACTAAAAACTCTAACACAAAGACTGAAGGGAAAAGAAGGAAGATTCAGAGGTTCGCTGTCGGGAAAAAGAGTAGACTTTTCCAGCAGAACCGTAATCTCTCCAGATCCAAATCTTGACATTTCTGAAGTTGGAGTACCAGAATCTGTTGCAATCAAACTCACGATACCTGAAGTAGTTACTGATTGGAATATTGAAAGACTAAAGAAGCTTGTAATTAATGGACCTTACAAGTTTCCAGGTGCAAATTACATTGTTAGACCAGATGGTGTCAAGATTCGTCTGGATTTTGTAGAAGATAGAGAAACAATAGCAAACAACATTGAGATTGGATATCTGATAGAGAGACATCTTTCCGATGGTGATATTGTGATGTTTAACAGACAACCATCACTGCACCAAATGTCAATCATGGCTCATTATGTTAAAGTTCTACCATACAAGACATTCAGATTACATCCTTCTGTATGTCCTCCATACAACGCTGACTTTGATGGAGATGAAATGAATTTGCATGTTCCACAAAGTGAGGAGGCAAGAGCAGAAGCAATTCTCTTAATGCGTGTTCAAGACCAATTGATCTCTCCAAGATATGGTGGCCCAATCATAGGTGCACTGCGTGACTTTATCACTGGGGCATATCTGCTAACAAAGGATGGTACTACACTTACTCCACAAGAATTTGCAAATCTTGCAATGATTGCTGGATATGATGGAACATTTCCAGAGCCTGCAGTTAAAAACAAAACCGGAGGATTGTACACCGGCAAACAACTTTTCTCGCTTTTCATGCCAAAAGACTTCAATTATGTAATTACATCAAAATGGTCAAAGGGAACAAAAGGTCCTGCAAAAGACGTTGTAATAAAAAATGGCCAACTAATCAGCGGTGTAATAGACAAAGCATCAATCGGCGCAGAAGAACCAGATAGTGTTCTGCACAGAATTACAAAAGATTATGGATATGAGGAGGCAAAAAAGTTTCTTAATTCCATACTGATAATGCTAAAACAGTTTATCACACACTATGGCTTTAGCTATGGCTATTCTGATCTTGAACTCTCACAAAAAACGAAAGAAAACATCATGGTGGGAATACAAGAAACATATGACAAAGTTTATGATCTGATCTCCCAAGCAAAGAAGGGAACGTTACAGCTAAGCAGGGGTCTTTCTGCAGATGAAGCATTAGAGGCATACATCGTAAATGAACTGTCAAAAGCAAGAGACAGGGCAGGTAGTACTGCAGACAAGTCGTTTGATGAAACAAATTCTGGTAGAATTATGGCAACAACTGGCGCAAGAGGTTCATCTCTAAACATAGGCCAAATGGCGGGAGCTTTAGGTCAACAATCAATCCGTGGAAAGAGAATACAAAAAGGATACAATAATCGAGCCTTACCACATTACAAAGAAAATGATACAAATCCAGATGCAAGAGGATTTGTAAAATCAAACTATAGAGAGGGTCTTTCTACTTTGGAATTTTTCTTCCACGCAATGGGAGGACGAGAAGGATTGGTGGATACTGCAGTTAGAACACAACAAAGTGGTTACATGCAGCGAAGATTGATCAATGCATTAGAACATCTTAAACTAGAATACGATGGAACAGTCAGAGATCCGCATGGTCACATAATACAATTCTTGTATGGTGAGGACGGAATCGATGTTGCAAAAAGTGATCATGGCGAAGCATTTAGAATTGCAAGACTTGTAGAATCTGAAGCAATAATTGATTCTGGTAAAAAGGCAACAAAAGAAGAAATTGCTGATCTTGCTAAAAAATATACCAAGACATTTAATCCAAGGCTAACACAAACAGTTCAAGAAGCATTATTTGAATCAAAACTAAGCAAAGAAGGCGTAGAAAAGGTATCCAAGAAAGCTTTAGAATTATATGAAAAGGCCAAAGTAGAGCCGGGACAGGCTGTAGGTATTGTAACTGCGCAATCAATAGGTGAACCTGGAACCCAGATGACTTTGAGAACATTCCACTTTGCAGGAATCAGGGAAAGAAACGTTACATTGGGTCTGCCAAGACTGATTGAACTTGTTGATGCAAGGAAAAAACCAGTAACACCAACAATGGACATTTATCTTGAGCCAAAATTCAAAAAATCTAAAGAAAAAGCAATTCAGGTTGCCCGTGAAATCTTGCACACAAAAATCAGCGCTCTTATATCGAGCACAGAAACTGATTACTCTTCAAAAATAAAACTAAATCTTAACACAGATAAACTGAGAGAAAGGGCATGTACTGTTGCTGATGTGGAAGAAGCATTACAATCATCAAAAAAGAAATTTGAGATTGAACCCAGTGGAAACTCTATTACGCTTACACTTGCTGAAGAATCAGACGCACAAACAGTACTTGCCCTTAGAAACAAAGTTCTTGGAACCAAGGTAAAAGGTGTGGCCGATGTAGAAAGGGTTACCATAGTGCAACAAAATGATGAGTGGGTCATACAGACTTCAGGTTCTAATATTGCCAAAGTCTTGGAAATTGAGGGAATTGACAAGAAAAACATTCGTACAAACAATGTCTTTGAAATTGCAAATACACTTGGAATTGAAGCTGCTAGAAATGCATTGATAAATGAATTACTCTCTACACTTGAAGATCAGGGTCTTGAAGTAGACGTTAGATATATCATGCTAGTTGCAGACTTGATGTGTTCTAAAGGATACTTGCAACAAATTGGTAGACATGGAATCGCTGGAACAAAAACTAGTGTGCTTGCAAGAGCTGCATTTGAAATTACAGTTCCTACAATTGCCGATGCTGCACTAGCTGGTGAAATTGAACATCTCAAAGGTGTAACAGAAAATGTTATTGTAGGTGCAAATATTCCTATAGGCACTGGAACCGTGGATCTATACATGAAGGTAGTACAAGATGACTAAACTTTTGGAAAAAATAATCAAAGAGGCAATGGATGATAACAAATGTTTACTTGGAGCAAAGGAAGTAATTGGCTCTATGAAAAATTCAAAATTAGTAATCCTGTCTGAATCTATTCCACAAAATATTCTACAAAAAATTCAGGAAACGGCTAAAACATCAAAAACCTCTACCTTAAATTTTAAGGGCTCATCCGTTGCACTTGGAAGACTTTGTGGTACGCAATTTAGAATCTCCGCGCTTTCGATAAAAACTTTGAGTGAAACAAATCTAAAGTCACTTTTGAAGGAAGCGGAACAGGAGAGCCAAGAATAAATGTCTTATTTTAATGCAACTTTTCATGAAGCTTTAAATGAGCCCCGAGAGGCACCGATTTTAAAATAGGCATAGACATGACAGAGACAATCAAACTTACAACTGACCAAATCAAACTTATGTCTTTATTCCAAAATGTAACTGGCGCAACAGCACGAGATTGCATTGAAGATGAAAAACTTGACAGAGTCATATTTGTTGTAAATCCAGGTAAAATGGGGCTTGCAATTGGAAAAGGTGGCGTTACCATCAGAAACCTGCAAAATGTAGTAAAAAGAAATGTCGAATTAGTTGAATACGCAGAAGATCCAGCAGACTTTTTGAAAAATATGCTAAACCCAAAGCTGGTTTCTGAAGTTAAAATAAACAAAAGACTTGACGGCTCAATGCAAGCAATAGTGATGGTTGATGCAAAAAAGAAAGGCATAGTGGTAGGTCGTGAAGGACGAAATGCTGAAAAAGCCAGACTTTTAGCAAAAAGATACTTTCAAATTTCTAGCGTTTTAATACAAAGTCCGGAAAAAATAATGGAGTGATAATGTATGGCAAAATCCCCCCTCGGTCTATTTTCAGGTAGAGTTCTTAAAGATAAGAGGAAGAAACAGCGATGGGCAATTGGAACATACAAAAGACGAAACTTGGGTCTTGACAAAAAAGCAAATCCCCTTGGTGGTGCTCCGCAAGCTAGAGGAATTGTTTTGGAAAAAGTAGGCATTGAAGCAAAACAACCAAACTCCGCTGTTCGTAAATGTGTTAGAGTTCAACTTATAAAAAATGGAAAAACAGTTACAGCATTTTTGCCAAAAGACGGTGCGATGAATTTTGTTGATGAACATGATGAAGTGCATGTTGAGGGAATGGGTGCATCAATGGGAGGTGCAATGGGAGATATTCCTGGAGTAAGATGGAAAGTATTCAAAGTAAATGGTACTTCATTAAGAGAATTGGTGTATGGAAAGAAGGAGAAGCCAAGGAGATAAAGAAATGGCAGAAACTGCAAATCTTTTACTTTTTAGAAAATGGGATCTCTCCAATATTGAAATAAAAGATCCGGGATTGAAAAACGCCATTTCTGTAAAGAAGACCATAATGCCAATGACTTTTGGCCGTTCTGCACTAAAGCGATTTAACAAGGCTGAAGTTAACATAGTAGAAAGACTGGCAAACAAGCTTTTACACTTTGGAAAAAGATATGCGAAAAACACTGGAAGGATGGGTGGAAAGAAGACTCGTTCAATTAATACTGTTAAAGCAGCGTTTGAAATAATGCACTTGAAGACTGGAAAAAACCCGATCGAAGTCTTGGTGAGAGCAATTGAAAATTCAGCTCCAAACGAAGATACGACAAGAATAGTTTATGGTGGTACAGTTTATCATGTCTCTGTAGATGTAGCACCATTGCGCAGAGTTGATCTTGCATTACGATTCATTGCAGAAGGCGTAAGAGATGCGTCGTTTTCAAATCCAAAAGCAATAGAGGAAAATCTTGCAGAGCATCTGATTTTGGCAGCAGCAAATGATATGAATGCTCCTTCTGTAAAAAAGAAAAACGAGCTAGAAAGAATAGCAATGGCTTCACGATAATTCTACATTAGATTTTACAAAAAATAGTAGCCCGAGGCAGATTCGAACTGCCGTCCCCAGGTATCCTCTCGTAAGATCCAGAGCCTGGAATCCCTAACCCAAAAATTGTTTGGCCACTAGACTATCGGGCTACCGACACGACTTGATTAGCTGAGAATATAATTATTTGGTAGTTGTTTCGCGTACAGCTGTTGCATAATCGCAATCAGCTTTGAGCCGCATATATGGAATTAATCTGTAGTGGATTGAATACAGATCTTTTTCTTTGTATAGTATTCCTTTTAGCAACAATGAAACAAAACCTCCGGCAATTCTTGATGGTGGTATCTCTAACTCTTTACAGATCTCATTACGCTTTTTCTTATACTGTTCCATGGTAAAGCTCACGCTATTTAGCTCTAAAATTAGAGGCCACATGACTTTTTCCCATACCAGTCTTCTGTTTTGAGTAGCAGAAGCGTATTTTCCTTTGTCACTCAAGATTGATAACGTTCAAAAGTTGAGTTGTAATTTATTAGTTAATGCGCAAAGAGATTGAAGATTCTCTTGATCTTTTAGCAAAAGACTGGGATATTGATCCAATCATTCGAGAATTCGTTTTGGGAAACCGAGATGATGTTTCAGAATATATGATAAAAGTTAAAGACGTAGTATTTCACGTTCCATATTTGCAAAAAGAGGACAGCTACATCTTATGGAAATGTTATTGGCCAGACTGTCATAATTGTTGTAACAGACAAGGAAGACTGCCACTTACATCAGACGATCTCATCACCATTGGTAAAAGCCTCAAATATCAAAAAACTTCGGACTTTATAAAAAATGAGACCAATACCGCTACGTGGGAAGAAGGTGGACCAGGTGGAAACATGAACACGATTATGACAATGATTAATCTAAAACGAAAAAAAGATGAACTTCTAAAAGAAGATGGAACGCATATTTCGTGTCGATTTTTAGATGACAAAGGTTACTGTGGTTTGCATCCTGGCAGACCAGGGGTCTGCTATTTGTATCCGTTTTCTTCTTGGCTTGAAAACGAAAGAGGACGAGCGAGAGTTCATGCCACATTTCAGTTTACTGGTGACTGTCCAGGATTCTATCTTGCAAAATCTATAGACCAAATGAAAGATGTTCTCCTAGATTATTCTAAAATAATATACGACTATAACATGAGTTCAAACAGGACAGTGCGAGAAAATTTTGGTGCAGTTTCTCTAGGTTAAGCCCTTGCGACCTTCATCATGTCTGTCATACGAATTTCCATTCCAAATCTTTTTTCATTCTTTTTCATGTATCTGTAAATTGCTATCAGATCAGCAAAATGTTTTAGCATGCCAAACTTTGAGTCCATCTTGTTCCTAACAAACGACAACACTTTAGGATATATTGCAAATTTCTCAAGAACTTGTTGTCTATATCTTTCATTGTTTCCAAGATTTTCTACAAATATATCTGCGCAAGTCATGCTTGGTATGATTCCTTCACCTAACAATGGATATACAGTACCAATGGATTCTCCAACTCCAACAACCTTTCCATGATAGAAAGGCTCACACATGTCAGGAGTTGCAAGACGTATTGGTCTTCCAACAGTTTTGATAATTTTACCGCCATGTTTTTTCAAAAATGAGTCAGTTTCCTCCACATGTTTTCTATTTTTGTCCCCCGCTCCTATGTGAGCAAGTTTTTTGCCTAGTGGAAAATACCAAAAATATCCACTGATGGAAGAAAATGGTTTAAGATAAAAATCATCAAAAGGAACCTGATCTTCGTATTCTATTTTGTACTGGTAAGTTGGAAGATAAAAATCCATAGCAGGTTTTGGAAGATACGTTCTGTAAAAACCAGTTGCATCTATTATCAGATCAAATTCTGATTCTAAATCTTCGAGCTTTGGTGTTGTGTTATAATTAATCTTGCATCCCTTTGACATGTCCTTTATGAGTCCAATCTTATCATATGTGCACAAGCCCATCAGCTTTATGTTGAATCTTTCAGAATTCATGTCAATGTACATGTTTTTTCCGTCATGTATCACATAATCATTAAAATCAAGATCACACTTCTGCGCAAATTGCTGCATTGGGCCTTTTGTTGTACCCCATGCACATATGGAATCATGAGTTTCTTGCGACGATCTTTCAAATCCAACTACCTCATGCTCTTTTTTTAATCTGGCAAGAAGATATCCGCCAGCAACACCTATGCCTACAATTGCAATTTTCAATTAATTTCTAATCTGAAAATACCTAATAAAAGTAATACTTGATCTGCTGAATCCTGTTTGAATTGTAAATTTTATTCGATTAATATGGCAGGTTTAAATGGTCTTGCGGTTCTAGCCTTGTTCTTTGGATCATACTTTGCTTGATCAGATTCTGAAAATACCTGAACTTTCACACCAATTTCTTTTTGCACCAAAGAATCTAATTCGGAAAGAATCTTTTTCTCATCCAAAATGTCAGTTTTTGTTTTTGCTTCTCGTGACTCTGCAGATTCAGATAGTATGTCATTGACGGTTTTCTTGACAAAGTCTGGATCTTTTTTTACTTGTTCTGTCTCTTTATCGGAAATAAGAGATTTTATTAAAACTCCTATATTCATCTCTCCATTAGTTATGCTGGCAAGGATCTTCTGGTAGGCCTTTGTCTTCCATATGTCAGAAGTATATATGATAATTTTCTTTGGTGTCATTTTTGTTACTTTTAGTATGTTTCTTATGTCTTCCATAGTTGACTTGAGAAGACTTTCTGATTGAATTGATAACATGTCGATTTTTTCACTATGCACAGATGGCCAAGGTGCCTTTGAAGCTAATCCTTGGTTTCCAAGCTTTTCCCACATCTCTTCTGTTACGTGGGGAGCAAATGGTGAGAGCATTGCTACTCTTGCAGAAAGCAAATCATGTAATACATTTGGCATGTCTGATCTGTTCTTTGCATTAATTCTCTTTAGATACCACTGTATGTCTGAATCAAATTCATACAAAACATAATGTAAAGCTTCACGCAATCTCATTTTTTCCATAGCTGTAGTAATCTCCAACACCAGTTGTTGTAATCTACTTTGAAGCCACCTGTCTTCTTGTTCTATATTTTTATTAGAATTTGATTTGTATTTGGAACAATCTTCTAACAAATTTTCAAGCTTATTTTTAATTCCTTTTACAGCTTCCAAATTAAAATCGGCATCCTGCAAGAGCTCTGCAGAAATTAATATTGCTAATCTGATTGGATCGGCACCATAAGTTCGTATTGCATCACGAAGCGGTATTATATTTCCCATGGATTTTGACATCTTTTTTCCATCCATCAATACTGAACCGTTTACCACAATTTCTTCTGGCCAGTATTTTTTAGGAAAAATTGCAATATGGTTGAAAACAAAAAATGTTAAATGATTAGGCACCAAATCTCTGCCCGAATGCCTAGAATTTACGGGATAAAAATATGAAAAGTCATTTCTTATCTGTTCAACAATCTCTTGGGAGACATTGCATTCGGAAGAAATTTTCTGTAAATTCCCATTTCCAAAAAATACATATTCAAAAAATTCATCTTTTAAATTGTCAGCCATGAGTTGTTTTTTGTTTACGTATTTTGCTATGATATAATATGCCATGTAAATTACCGAATCTGAGAGGCTTTCTACTATCCAGTCCTTATCCCATGGAAGCTTTGTTCCTAAGCCGTGTTGTCTTGCACATGCCCTTTCACGTAGCCAGTCAACGACATGATTGAATTCATTTCGTATGTCTTCTGGTAAGATCTGCATGTTGTTAATACATGAATGCGCATCGTTTTTCCAGTTCTGGTTAGAATAATCCAAAAACCATTGATTATTTAATATCTTGACAACACACTCTGCGCCGCATCTGCATCTGATAGGTCCATCGTTTAATTCAAACAAAATGTCCGCATTCTTGTTATTCAAAATCCATTTCTTTACATCGTCTTTTGCATCAGCTACCATTTTTCCTGCAAACTGACTTGTATTTTGTTTTAGTCTTCCACCATAGAATTCCTTCCCATACAGCTCTTTTGTGGCCTCTTCAAGATGTGGACTATTTTGATTTTCAATTTTATATTTTTCTACAACTTCTTTAGCAGGAATTTCTCCATATTCTTTAGTCTGTATTATTGATATGGGATGAATCGATCTTGCTATGGACAGAAGGCTTTGTTCAATTTCATTTGTATTTTTCTTAATATCTTCCAAGGCTTGGTAATCAAATGGTGCATGTGCTGGGACTGACATTACTATCCCTGTGCCATTCTGACTTTTTACAAAACTTGCTGGAAATATTGTAATCTCATCTATCCTCTCTGGCATTTTCACTTTCTTGCCTACAAGTTCTGAACCCTTGATCTCGCCTACAATCTTGACTTTCTTATCCAAAAATTCTAGTTTTTTTGCACATTCTGTACTAACAATCCAACTTTCACCATCCACATCAGCAATCTTGTATGTGACACTGGGATTTATCCAAAGATTAGTGACGCCAAATATTGTTTCTGGTCTGAGTGTTGCAGTAGGCAAGATATGGTCGTCATACCTGAACTTTATGAGGACATATTCTGTAAAGCTTGGTTCTACATCTCCCAGCGTGTCATGTTGTGATACTGGGTTCTGATCTTTTGGACACCATCCTACTGGATGGGAACCCTGTATGACTAAATTCTTACTTTTTAATTTTCTAAATTGCCACTCAATGAATTTATTGTATACAGGATCAATTGTTGTAAACTCTCTTCGCCAATCTATGGAATATCCCATCTCTATCATGCCAGATTTTATTTCTTGATGAAAATAACTTGCGATCTCTACCGGCTCTGAAAATTTCTTTATGTTTTGTTCTGGTACCTTGTACAAAGTTCTAAAGGCATTAATCAATTCCTGATCATTTTCTTGCACACGTCTTGCCATTCCGAGGATTGGGGTTCCAGTGTAATGAAATCCCATTGGAAAGAGTACGTTGTATCCACGCATTCTCATGAATCTGGCATGGACATCTGCTAAAGTGTAAGTTCTTCCATGTCCTACATGTTGTGGCGAGTTGGGATATGGGTAAGCTACGGTTACAAAGAATTTTTTCTTTTCATTAGGCTCAACCTCAAAATGTTTCTCATCATGCCATTTTTTTTGCCACTTAGATTCTATCGCTGACCAATCTATCAAATAATCACTTTGCCAAAACTAATTGTTCTGCAGCAAGAAGTGCATCTTTGATCTTGGAAACGTCCTTTCCGCCCCCCTGACCAAAGCTATCATTTCCTCCCCCAGAACCGCCTAGAATTTTTGATATGTCTCGCACCAAATCTCCTGCTTTTTTGATTTTTGCAGCATCCGTACCTGTAAATGCTACTATCCTTATTCCGTTATTTTTTAAAATCAAGGCACAGTATACAGTGTGTGAATCTAATTTTATGACTTGTTCGCCTACCGCAATATGAAACTCTTCATCCATTTCCTCGTCTACTGTGGTGTATAATCTCACTTTTCCGAGATTTTTTGCTTCTGCAATTACACTTTTTGCAGTGGAAGTAGAAACTCGTTTGATTAACTGTTTTAGCTTTTTCTTTGCTGATTCTGAATCTTCTATTGCATGCTCAAATGATTCTAAAATTTTTTCCTTGCTAGAGCCTAATGATTTGACAATATGAGATATTTTCCGGTCTTGATTTTGTGTATACTTTATAGCTGTATCTCCTGAAACAAACTCCATTCTTACGACTCCATCCTGTATTCTCTCTGTTTTTGTTATTTTTATTAATCCAATTTCGCCTGTCTTTTTTACATGCGTGCCACCACATGCCTCGACATCAAAACCTTCAATGTTTACAATCCTTACTGATTTAACGGGAACTACTCCTCCCTGATATATGCGGAACCCAAATTTCTGTTCTGCTTCACCTCTTTCATATTCATTTATCGCAATGGGTACATTTTTTCTAATAGTGAGATTTGCTAACTCTTCTATTTTTGCAACATCTTCTTCTGTCAGGTTTGAATGATGTGTTATGTCAAGTCTGCCATAATCTCTTTCTTTGAATGCTGAATGTTGCCACACCCACGATCCTAGAGTATTTCTTGCTGATGCATTCAATACATGAGTACTTGTATGATTTCTTGTTATTCCATAACGACGAGTGGAATCAACTTTGCATCTTACTGTGGTTCCCTCATTTGGGGTTCCATCCTTTAACTCATGTACTATTACATTTCCATGCTTATTCACATCTATTACATCAAAATTCTCTATTTTTCCATAATCTGGTTCTTGCCCTCCACCTCTTGGATAAAACGAGGTTCTGTCCAAAACAACCATTTTCTTGTTCAACACTTTGAGAACTTTGGCTTCAAATTCAACTGGATCATCCTTGTAATACAACGGAATTGTGTCTGGAATTCCATCCAAATTCAAAATTTCTTTTTTTTCTGCTTTTTCTGATTGATGCAAATCTGATAATCTTTCATAAAATGTTGATGGGATCTCTGAAATTATCTCTGTCTCTTTTAGGAAGTCTGGTGTTATTCCATCTGATTCGTATAGTCTGATTAAATCATCAACTGATAGCTTTTTGCTTTGACTCTTTATTGTACTTGCAATGCTCTTCATTCTGATTTTTGATTCACCATATCTTTCTCTTTCTATCCCAATTATCGTCTTTACCTCTTCACGGGTATCTTCTAGTTCAGGATACGTTGATTTTAGATAATCAACATGCATATCGACTAGATCTTTTAGATCAAGATTCCAACCCAGTCTATCCATCGTGGCTATCACCCTTCTCAAAATCATTCTCAAATTGTAACCTCCACCAACATTACTTGGTAACGCTCCGTCTGATATTGCAAATACTAGCGTTCTCAAGTGATCAACAATCAGGTAGATTCCCTCAAGAGGCGTTATCATCTTATTGAATTTTGCATCATCTATGCCAGCTTGTTTTATTGCTATTTTTCTGACTTGGCCAAGATCTTTTCCTTTAAGATTCTTTGCTACTGCAGTGAAATATGATGATAATATTTTAGGATCTATTTCTATTCCAATTTTTTGTATCAAATTGTTTGTTATTGGACCAAAACAGCAATCATATGCTGTAGGAGTTCCCATGGTTATCCACGCAAATCTTTCTAGACCTGCTCCCATGTCTATTATTTTTTGATCCAAGACTGAATAGTTGTTCAAATCTCCTTGAAATTCGGTAAATACAGCATTGCCAAGTTCTAATCCTCGTACAAAATATTCTAATGATGAGCCAAATGAACCTCCGCCTGCCCATACGTCCTCTACAAAAACCACTTCTTTTTTATCAATTCCGAACCTCTCAGTTAAAAGTCTAAAATCTAGCTCAATGCATTTATCTTTCCAATATCCTTGCGAATTTGGTATGCTGTGTTGACCAATCATGCAAAAACTTGAGAAGTGTCTCCCAGTAACTCCTACATTTTCAAGATCCTTGAATCTAAGACAAGTTTGTGGTACAACTAATGGATTTGCCGGGAATTCGAAAACAACTTTGGAACCCATTACTCTTTGAAAGTCCACAATAGAAGCAATTGTAAAATACAAATCGTCACGCCATCTACAAACTACTGGATACCTACTGATTGATTTGTGTCCATTTTGTACAAAGAAAGACTCTACTTCTTTCCATGCTTGAGTATAATCGAATCTCTTTTTTGTGGGAGGATTTCCTATGAAAGAATAATTATTTTCTGCATCTTCTGGACAAAAGTTCTGTGAATGATCAATTGTCCAAAAAAATCGCTTACATTTTGAACAAGATTTACGTACAAATCCCTCATCTTCAAACAAGGATACTTTGTAATACCTATTAGGATCTGCAGAAAACTTTGAAAGAATTTGTTCTTTGTCCATCTTTGAAACAGTTTTCGATTTGACTGATATTAAGCATTCTGAGGAAACACATTAAATATGATCATTCTTGAAAATTTATTATGTTTGGCAAAAAGAGATGGCAGGAAGGAGACTACGTCTTTTCATCACAACCTGATGGGGAGTATAAGAAGATAATTGTAGGTATAGTGACAGGAGTAGAAGATTCTAAAATCGGTGTTAATGGAATCATAATAAATCTCGTTGGCTTAAAAAACAAAGTCTTACAAGGTAAAGCTGGACCAAAGTCTATGGAGATTTTAAAAAATCCTGATCAGACCAATTGCATACTTGGCTTAATCTATCGTGTGGAGCATGAAAATTTCACAGGAGTGCTAGACATTAACTCTGATTCAGTAGTAAAAATACACAAAAGAATACATGGAATCATTGATGGATGGGTTAGAGAATCGCTTCCAGAACTGATAAACAATGTACTTTCACTTCCTGATGGGCCTGAAAAAGAACAAGCAAAAAGAATTCTAAAACAGCGAATGGATACTCTATACGATAAGGAACTAAAAAAATATCTTTATTCTGTATGCAGAAGTCTAAAGGTTCTAAACTGACTTGATCTGCTTCTGATTTTCAGAATCCGCTCCATAGTTTTATATTATGCCTAAAGCAAAAATCGCTTACAATGGAATACGTATACGCTGCACTACTATTACACAAGCAGAAAAAAGAGATCAATGAGGCTAACATTACAAATGTAATCAAAGCTTCTGGAGCAGAAGTAAAGGAAGCCCAAGTAAAAGCACTTGTTGCTGCTTTAGCTGATGTGAATATAGAAGAAGCAATCAAGGCAGCCCCAGTAGCTGTTGCCGCAGCACCTGCAGCACCTGCATCTGGTGGAAAAGAAGATAAACAAAAAGAGGTTGAAACTCCATCCGCAAAGACAGAAGAGCAAGCAATGGAAGGCCTCTCTGCACTGTTTGGCTAGAAACATATTTTTTACAACACTTTTTTGATTTAATTCTCTAAACATTATTTACCATTACTAACAATAGGTTGTAGTTTGCCAGATCTATCACTACCTATACAAATTCTCATTTATGCATTAGATCTTTTTGGGACAATGGCATTTGCAGTTACTGGTGCATTCAAAGCTATTGAACACAAAGCGGACATTGTTGGAATTATAATTCTGGCCACTATGACGGGTGTGGCTGGAGGTACTATTCGTGATGTTATATTAGGTCAATTTCCGCCTCGCTCTATCTCAGATCCTTGGTACGTTGTAATTGCCATCTCTACAGGAATTGTAATCTTTTTCATTTACCCAAAAATACAAAAACACTGGAATCTCCTTTTAAAATTTGACGCTCTGGGTTTGGGTGTATTTACAATAATAGGTGCCACTTTTGCATACAATGTATTTGGATTAAACTTTCTAGCCATTGCACTAGCTGGGATGCTTACTGCTGTAGGTGGAGGAATTTTACGTGACGTATTTGTAAACGAGGTGCCAATAGTCTTTGTAAAGGAACTTTATGCTTCTGCAAGCTTTGTTGGCGTTTTGATCTTTTACTTGCTACTTAGTATGGGAATAGAATTAACCATCGTAACAATAGTGGGTATGATAATAACTACAGTGCTACGACTTGTTGCCATGAAATACAACTGGAATCTGCCAAAAGCAAGAGAAAGACTCTGAACAGATTATTTTTTCAGAAAATTTTATACTACTCTGGAGTGTAATTCTTCGCTTTTGAAGCAAGTGCTTTTGCTTGTGAATTGGCTTTTTGTAGCACCTGATCCTTTGTTTCATCTGTAAGATATCCTGCTTCCACTGAAAGAGATCGTGCTCCTTGTGCTGCTTTTCCAAGTAAAAGCATGATGTTTTCTTTTGTTACATAACCGATCTCTATGGAGAGTGCAACCGCTTCCTGATGAGCTTGTGCAAAGGCATTGCGATACTTTTCAACATCTATGACCATCTCATCCTTTGCGTATATGGTGCCTTCAGCTACTGCTGAATCTAGTGATATTCCTGCTTCAACTGGTTTGACATCCAACTTGCTCAATAATGTGGCAAGCTTGGCAGAAATCACACCACCTTTTTTTGCTACTGTAGAATCTTTTGTTATCCAGATTGTTCCTTGATCAATTTTGGTGGCAATGCCTGATTCTTTAAAATCAGTAAGAATTGGACCTGGTGTAATACCGGTATTTCCTGCTTTTATGACTACATCTATACTGGCAGTGTCTCCTCCACGCGCAGCCATCATTATTTTATTTTTACCAAGTAGTATGTTTAGCTTAAATGGACTCATGTTAGTAAACATCAAAACGCACTGGCCAACTAACTTGTCAACGACTTTTTCAATTGCTGGAATTTTCAATCCTGCAAGGGCTTTTTGTGCAACTTTATCCTTTATGCTTATGATCTCAACTTCGCCTTTGAATTTTTTTCTCAAAGGCAATAACTGCGAAGATCTAACCTTTTCCATTCTTACTAATGCTATGACATTATACTTTTTTGGAAGCTCCTGTAGTTGTTGGTACATCTGAGTTTTCTTTTGTGGAAATTTGGTTCTATTTTGATGCATATTACTTCTTTTCTACCTGTGGTTGTTTGACTATTCTTCCCATCGTTGTTTTTATCATGATTTTTTTAATGTTCTTATCTCCACTCGGAAGCTTCTTTTCTACTAAGTTTATTACTGCATTGGCATTTGCTACTAAATCATCATCGGCCATAGTTTCATCACCAATCTTACATGCAAGAGATAGGGAATTTCTTAGTCTTACTCGTATGGAAGATCGAAATCTTTCCAAAATGGAATCTATTGGTGCATTGAATGGTACTGGAGTTGGCATCTTGCCTCTTGGACCCATAAACTGACCTAGAGTCTTACCCACTGTAGCCATAAGTTGAGTATCTGATAAGAAAAAGTCGTAACCGTTTATTAGCTTGCGCGATTCACGCTTGTTTGCACCAACTTTGTTTATTTCATTTCCATCAACTACCCTGTCAGCATTTGCACTTTTTGCTTTCAAACCCAGATCTCCGGAAGCTACAACACAGACAGAAGCTGGTTGACTAAGCTTTTTTGGTAATTGAACTGTTTCATTTATGGCAAATCCCTTCTTAACATCAATATCTTTGAAAACCATTATCAATTCTACAGACTGTTTAAACTTGCGTTCTTTCTGCTCCTTTTTAGCCTCTTTGACCATCTGCACTAGCTGGGTTTCATTAATCATTTACGCATTTTTTCTGGATTGCCTATTTAAAATCGTTTACAGGCTAAAATCACAAAAATATGACGTTCGTCTAAAAATTTCATGTTATTCAAATTATGTTGTAAGAACAAAATTTTCTAGAGGTTAAACTTACATTTATTAAATCGTAACTAAAACTATCTCGCACAGCCTTGCACAAATTTGATGAACTTGACATGAAAATCCTTACTGAACTCACAAGGGATGGAAGTGTCTCTGTTCCTAACCTCTCAAAAAAACTTGGTATTAACACATCAGTTCTGTATAGTAGAATAAAGAGACTTGTAAAAAAGAAACTGATAACCAAATTCACCGTAATAGTAGATGAATCTCTTATTGGTATAGGTGTTCGTGCAACCATGGGAATAAATCGTGATCCAAAACTAAAGGATCAAATCCATAAGGCCCTATTAAAAACCCCAGAGGTAGTAGTGATTTCTGAAGTAACAGGTAGATTTGATATTATAATTACAGTTCGTGCCAAAAACTTGGAAGAGCTGCATACTGTAGCAATAGAAAAAATAGGTAAGATTGAGGGGATTCAGAATACTGAGACGTTTGTAGAACTACAAAGAACTGATAAGGATCCGGTTTATGCAGTTACTAAATAACCTATTTTAATTTCTCGTTCCATTTTCCGGCATTAATTTCTGCGGTAACTTCTTTTGGATTCTTGCCATCTATTTTAATTCCAAGTGGCAAACAAGTGCCAACAATTTCTTTTGCGGCAGCCTTTATGTCCTGTGCATAAGACGAATCTATCTTGAGTTTGGCGACTTTAACTATGGAATCAAAATTGATGTCTCCTACCCAAGTTGCTCCAGAAGTTCCAGAACCTTTCTGTAAACCTGCTTCTTTTAAAATAAGAGCGGCTGCAGATGGAATGCCTACCTCAACTGTCCATTGTTTAGTTCCCTTGTCAACTGTGACTGTGACCGGAACTTTCATTCCTTCAAAATCTTTTGTTTTATCATTAATTGCAGTTACAATTTGTAAAATGTTTACGCCAAGTGGACCAAGTGTAGGACCTAATGGCGGACCTGCATTTGCTTGTCCACCTGTTACAAGTGCTGATACTGTTTGTATATCTGCCATGTTTTTTCTTTCCTTGTAGCTGTAAATTTAATCCTTGCTACGCTGAAAGCTTTAGGTAATTTGCATCGACAGTTACTGGAAGTTGGTATGGTGCATCAAGCAAAATCACTGTTGCTTCCTCTTTATCATGATCTACTCTGGTAATGGTTGCCTTCATGCCCTTAAACGGTCCTCCGATTATCTCAACAATCTTATCGACAGCAAGCTCAGAAACAGTAGATTTCTTGATCAAGTAACCTTCAATGTCCTTGAATTGAAGTTCTCCTCGAAGCTGACCGCGTATGTGTCTTATTCCTTGCAGTGCATCAAAAGCAGCGTTTGCGTCTATGGCCTCAACTACGATATATCCCTTGAGATTTTCTAAAAGTAACACTGCCTGTATGTTGAGCTTCTTTAATTTTATCCTGTTTTCCAAAAGTCCCATGACTACCTTTTCCTGTCCTCCAGTTGTTCTTACTGCAAAAAAGTGTGATTTTTCCTGAGACAATTCTATCTCATTCCGAAATTAATTACTGAAAACACAAACTGAATTATAAATCCAATCGTGCCAACTGTGGCAATTCCAAGTAGTACTAGTCTGAGATGTTGCATATAGTCATCCTTGTCTGACTTTCTGGCAAGCTTCAGAGTGTTTGCCATATCCCTTAACAGCTGTTTTGGATTGCCCATTGGAGGACGTTAATAAAGTGTACTTATATCTCTTATCTTGTGCAGTTGCTTGTTGCGTACAAATCAGATCCTGCTGGTTCTAACATGGCTCATTTCATATCACAAAATATGAAACAGGATGGAGATGTTTACCGCGGAACAAATTTTGATCTTGTTGTGATACCAACACCAGCAATATCTGCAGACTGGCTTGAAGAAAAATATCATTACGATGGTTTTGTATTTTTATCAAAACATGCATCTGAAACTGGTACTCTTGCGCTCACTTGTCATAGTACTGGAAATTTTTCAGATGCTCTTTTTGGTGGATTTAAAAAACAGGTAGCAATTCCACATCCTCATTTACAAAAGTCATACATGCAATCTTTATGGAAAAAAAGAGATAGTTTTGAAAAATTTGAAATCACAATTGAAGCTACACATCATGGACCTACTGCTCTGGACAAACCGGCTCTATTCATTGAGATTGGTACTACAGAAAAAGAATGGAATGATAAGGAATTATGCAAAAACGTGGCTAAAATCATAGTCAATGTCATGTCTGAACCACTAAAAAAATCAAAAGTAGCCATATGTTTTGGCGGTACACACTATCCAAAAAAATTCACTGAATCTTTGATAGAAAATGAATATGCGCTTGGTACTGTAATGCCAAAACATGCTTTAGAATTTCTAGATGAATCTTTATTTTCTCACATATTAAAAAGAAATGCCGAAGCCAAATTCGCATTGGTGGATTGGAATAGCTTGGGAAAACATAAGAAAAAAGTAGTAGATTTTATAAAAACAACAGATCTAGAGTTGATAAAGGTATGAAACTAGAAGAAAAAGTCTATAAAAAACTTCTTGAAGTTCCACCAGGAAAAGTAACTACCTACGGTGAGCTTGCAAAAGCAGTCGGTCTTAAAAATGGACAAAGAGTGATCGGTAAAATTATGAACAAAAATCCCTATCCAGTAATAGTTCCTTGTCATCGCGTTGTCAAATCTGATGGTAACGTAGGAGGATATGCATGGGGTGAAAAAGTCAAAACTAACATGCTAACAAAAGAGGGAATTAAAATTAAGAATAGAAAAATTATGTCAATGGAAGAAACTGTCTACAAATTCTAAGTGTGTTTCTTTGTTTGAGTTTCTTGAATTAGGCTTCTAAGGTGTGCCAAGTTTCTGACTTGGTTTCCGCCTACTTGCTTGTATAAATTCCAGTAATCCTTGTTTGTAATCTCCTTTCTTGATTTTGAAACTTTGATCTGATGACGCATAGATCTCATTTTCTTTACATACACTTCCTTCTTACCCACACGAGCTCCCCTGCTTCCTTTTTTTGAGCCTTGCTTAGTTCCACGTCTGTGTCTTTGAGATTTTTTAAAATATGCTCTGCCACGAGATGTTCCCTTTATTGGTTTTATTGATATTATGTTTGCAGTAAACAGACTTCGTATGTTGTCTCGTGTAATTGCATCAGCCACATCATCTAGATGATCGGAATCAAATCTGACTCGATTTGCTCCTACTCCCAAAATTCTTGAGACTAGTCTTCTTTTTGTATTAAGATTTACTACCACTTGTTGACACTCTCGCGTTAAACACTTTGAAGTTTTTTTCCTTGGCTTTTGCTACGATCTCGAGTCTTTTCTTTTTTCCAACTCCGTGGCCAAATCTTACACCATCAGTTTTTGGATTAAGTTTTTCCAAGTCTTTTGTATTGTAAACTAAATTATCAGTATATCCAGACGGGTGTAATCCTCTTGAAACCTTTGGACTGCCAAAACCAGCTCGTACAATTCTTGGCCAACCTTTTTTTTGCTTTCGCTGATGGTTATCAATTCCTTTTGGTTTTCTCCAAGACTCTGCAAGTCTATCATATCTCCAACTTTCTTCCCTGACAAAAGTAGGTCTATGTTCTGATGCTTTTCTTCTCAGTTCTAGGATCTCTTTATTGATCGGCATGTAAATGACTCTGCTCGAATTTTAAAATAAATACGTTTCTGGTAATAAAATACGCGTCTCTGATTGCAGTAAGAGATAATAAGGAAATGGGGTGCGGTGTTTTATCTCATGATTGAGAACTCGAAATCAGTAATCACAAGCAAATTTGTCTCTCAACTAGAAACCATGGGAATCAGACCTGCCAAAGTGCACAGGAATTTGTGCGTGCAGACACTTGTGGACTTGGTAGTGCAAAAAAACGAGGGTATTATCACCTCTACTGGTTCGCTTTCAGTTAAGACAGGAAAATACACAGGAAGGTCTCCTGACGATCGTTACATAGTTGATGATGCTGAAACTCGTAGCAAAGTAGACTGGGGTAAAGTAAACCACCCATTTTCTGAAGAAAAATTTGAACAACTCTTTCAAAAAATGAAAAAGCATCTTGAAGGAAAAGAGATCTTTGTCTTTGACGGGTTTGTTGGTGCAGATCCTAATAATCAGATATCAATACGAGTCATAAATGATCATCCGTGGCAAAATCTCTTTTCTAGACAGATGTTCATAAGACCGTCCACAGCAGAATTAGAGTCGCATGAACCAGAATTTACAGTGCTTGCAATAAATGATTTCAAAGCAATTCCTGAAATTGATGGAACACGTTCTGATGCATTCATAATACTAAACTTTTCAAGAAAACTTGTACTTATTGGAGCAACGTCATATGCAGGAGAAATAAAAAAATCCATGTTCTCTGTTATGAATTATGTTTTACCAGATCGTGGAGTGTTTCCAATGCATTGCTCTGCAAACATTGGCAGGAATGGCGACACTGCGTTATTCTTTGGACTCTCAGGAACAGGCAAAACCACACTTTCGGCAGATTCAAACAGGATGCTGATAGGAGATGACGAACATGGTTGGTCAAACAAGGGCGTCTTTAATTTTGAAGGAGGATGTTATGCAAAGTGTATCAATCTGAATCGTGATGCAGAACCGCAGATATGGGACGCAATAAGGTTTGGTGCTGTTTTGGAAAACGTAGTGATAGACAAAAACACCATGAAACCAGATTTCAACGATGGCAGCATCACTGAAAATACCAGAGTCGCATATCCACTTGATTACATTCCAGGAGCTGTCATTCCAAGCTTGGGAGGAAATCCAAAAGTGATTGTGTTTCTGACAGCAGATGCATTTGGTGTTCTTCCTCCAATAGCTAGACTGACAAAAGACGGTGCCATGTATCATTTTATGTCAGGCTATACCAGCAAGCTTGCAGGTACAGAAAGAGGAATCACAGAACCAAAAGCTACATTTTCTGAATGTTTTGGGGCTCCATTCATGTCGCGTCATGCATCAGTATATGCAAAGATGCTTGGAGAAAAAATTACCCAACACAACACTACCGTTTATCTGATAAACACAGGATGGTCTGGCGGCCCATATGGGATTGGTAAGAGAATCAACATCAAATATACCAGAAACATGGTTACTGCAGCTCTTACAGGCACACTTGACGCTGTAAAGTATAGGCATGATGACATATTCAATCTTGATGTACCTGCAACATGTCAGGATGTGCCTCCAGAGATATTAGACCCACGAAATACGTGGGTAGAAAAAGATGCATATGATTCGTCTGCAAGAAAACTCGCACAAATGTTTGTAGAGAACTTTAAGAAATTTGGAGAAACTCCAAAAGAAATACGGGATGCAGGACCGCACGTATCCTAAACTATTTGCGTCTGAATTTTAATCCCACTGCTGTTGCTATTGCAAGTATTGCAGAAATTATAAAAATCTCTTTTATTGGTATGCTAAACGATTCAAAAAATTCCAACGCATGTTTTTCTGATGGATTTTGAATCACTATGCTTGTATATGCATTATCAACCCCATTTGGAGTAGTTATCTGTGATTCGATCCAATATTCACCTGAATCATACACTGCA
This sequence comes from Nitrosopumilaceae archaeon, assembly GCA_035456305.1. Taxonomy (GTDB): domain Archaea; phylum Thermoproteota; class Nitrososphaeria; order Nitrososphaerales; family Nitrosopumilaceae; genus UBA8516. The sequence continues at coordinate 59 of DATIDL010000062.1, read as the reverse complement.
AGTGATGTGTTTTTGTTAGGTGTGATGGACACAGTCATAGTTTTTTCTGTTTCTTTATT
>DATIDL010000061.1:0-4015 GCA_035456305.1 Nitrosopumilaceae archaeon | reverse complement strand
CAACATCTTTTGGGTTTGGTAATTCCTTTAGTGAAAAGGCCTTTTGTACACCTTTTCTTAACCCAAGATCTCCTACTGGAAAGACGTCTTGTCTTTCCAAAGAAAAAATTAGAAACATTTCTGCTGTCCATCTCCCTATTCCCTTAACTTGTGTGAGATGTGATATTACTTCCTCATCGGTCATCTTTGATAAGGTTTTGATTTTAATTTCGCCATGCTCTATTTTCTTTGCAAGATCTTTTAGGTACTCTATTTTCATTTTAGATAACCCAACCAAACGTAATTCTGAATCCTTTGTATCCAAAACGTCAGCAGGTTTTGGAAATGTGGGATATAATTTCTTGAATCTTTGTAGTATGGCATAAGCTGCTGCACCTGCAAGTTGTTGCGAAATAATGGCTTCTACTCGTGAGGCAAAGTGATGGTTTCGTTGTTTTATTTGGTAACTGCCAACTTGTTTGATGATTTCAGAAAGATGTGGATCCTGTTTTAGAAAACGAATTGCTTTTTGCTCTTTCATTATTGAGTAGGTTCTGGATGAATTGTTATTATAGCATTTTTAATTTGGTTTCTTATTTTATGTTCGATTTCTGATACCATGTCATGAACTTCCTCGATGGAAAGAGTTCCATCAAACGAGCAATCTATATCGATCTTGAAAATATCTTGAAGCTGAAAAGTAATAACTCTCCCAATTTTCTTGACTGCTGGATATTCCTTGATTGTTTTGGTAATTTGTTGCTCTATTGTGAGATCCTCTACAGGAATACTCTTTGGTAGTGAAATATGAGGCTCCAAATGCACTGTTATATGGTTTATGTTGTTGACAACATTTCGAATTTGTCTCTCAATCTCATCTGAAACCATGTGAGCCTCTTCAAGCGACATGTTCCTATCCACCATTACATGCAAGCTTATGAAAATTCCTTCTTTTGATGAGGAGGAGCTGACATTGTGAACACCTTCCACTCCTTTCACAGAAGATGTGATGTTACTTATCTGTGAATCAAGAGGAACATCTTTCCAGCTTGGTTCAAAATGAACTGTTACTTTGGCATTTGAAATAGAACTTGTAATGTTTTTTTCTACATTGCTGCTTATTTTGTGAGCTTCATCAAAACTTGCAGCACCACTTAATGCTATTGTAACATCTGCAAAAATTTCATGACCAGATCTGCGCATCTGGACAGATTCCGTATTCATGACTCCTTCTGTATTGCTTACAATGTTGCGAACTTTGCTTACCATGCTTTCAGGAATTGCATCTGTAAGCTCAAGCGCAGTTCTGTGGATGAGTCTTGCTGACAAAATTACAAGCAATGTTCCCAAAACCAGTGCAGCAATGATATCTCCTTGATTAAATCCAACTGCAACTAGCAAAATTCCAATTATTGCAACTAGTGTAGAACCCATATCCATAAACGCGTGATAAAGATCTGCCCTTAGAGTAGTAGATCCCTCAACTTTTTTCAGGGCTCTGCCAAGAATTGTAATTCTTACTCCGTCTGTACCAAGTGTATACACTGCAGCCCAGACTGCAAATATGCCAGGTAACATTTCGGGAGGATTCTGAAACCTCTCAATTGCTTCGTATATGAAAAAAACTGCAATGAGGAGAATTACTATGCCTCCAATAAAGCCGCCCATCGTCTCTATCTTGCCGTGACCATAGGTATGTTGACGATCTGGGGGTTTTGCTGCCAATCTGGCTGCAATAAGCAGAATAGCAGTAACAAAAGAGTCTAGAACCGCATGAACACTGTCTGTAATCAATGCAAGGCTGTTAGAGTACAGACCTACGCTAAGCTCCACTATGAATGCAGAAATTATTAGACCAAGGGAAAGCTTCAGGGTTTGGGTTTTAAGATTTTGTAAGCTCATGTTTTTTGTAATCCCAATACACGAAGCACACTTTCAAAGTTCTTTCTTGTTTGTTCATTTTTGTATTTTCTTAGAGAAGAAATGAGTTGTTTCTTCTTGGGTTCTTTAATTATTTTTTTTACAAGTTTTGCAATTCCAGAGCCAATAAAGATGCTTTGAGTTGCTGATGTTACATTAGAAGTTCTTCTGTTAGTGCTTGAACTTTCAAAATCTATTATGGAAATAGATTTTCCAACAATCACATGCTTGTGTATGTGGCTAAGCTCCCCATGATCAAGATGTATCTTGTCTAAATTATAACAATCCTCCAAAACTTTTCTTACTACTTTTCTCAGCTTTGCTGCACTTCCTTTTCCTTTTAGCTCTGTAATCCAATTGATTATTTTCTTTCCTTCCAAATATTCCATAATCATGAAATTCTTGCTACTAGCTATAAGTTTTGGACCGACATTAACCTCATTTGCAAGTCTTAACAGTCTTGCTTCACTTCCCATCTCTGGTCTGCTTGAATCCATTCGCCGAATCTTCAAGGCTACATCCTTTGTTTTGTATTTTGATAAAACCACTACTCCAACATAGCCCTTGCCTAGTACCTGTAGAGAGTTAAGCGTGGCCTCACCGCTAAAGAATATCCCTTTTACTCCAAGTTTTTTGAGTTCGGACACTCGACTTGAAAGCTCTCGTTTTGTTGCCTTGGGATATCCAAGTATTGTAGAATATGGTTCTCTTGCAAGCTTGCTAAGGGGAACCAAAGACAAATCCATCTGTAGTGATAAGCTCTGATAGTGCCTTTTTAATGGATTTGCTTGTAACTTGTTTTCCGTTTAGCGTTTTGAATCCGCGCCTAATGTCACTTACCAGACCACTTGGAACACCTGATGCCAATAGATTTTTTTTCAAAAGAAACTGCAAAAATAGCTTGGCATCATGGTATGATCTTTTTTGCATTGACAAGATCTTGCCATTTTCATTGACCCACATGAGCTGACTCTTTTTAGAATTTATTGCAATATAGTTTTCAGATTCTTTTCTTCTAAAAACTTCGGGTCCGTTTTTGATCACAGTTTTTTCAATTTTTGCAGAATGCAAAAGGAAAAGCAGCGCTGCTTCTGACTTTTCATCTGTGATGGCAGACTTTCTCAATACTTCAAAGCCTGCAAGATTAAGCTGACCTGCTACAGCGGTTGCTGCACGCTTTATCTGACCCCAAATTATGTCAGGGCTTCGTTTTTTATAGTTAAATTTAACAACAATCACATCATCCAAGTTTTTCCTGTTTGTTTGACTTGGTCTTGTCTTGAAAAATGATATTGTTGGTTTTTTCAGAAATGTTCTGGAAGCAAGAACAAACTTGCCAGCACTTTCAGCTGAAATCGCAGTTCCAAGGTTCCTGTTGCTGTCTATGGGATCAATCAGTATGAGAGAGGTGTCGAATTTTTTTGTAGGATTTCCTATGACTTGGTTTTGCACAAAGTTTGATGCTGCTTCTAAAACACCAAGGAAGCTTCCATAGTGTAAGACAAGAACTTCTGCAACATAACCACCAAATCCTTCCTTTGCTATTTCTGCACCATAGATTCCAGTACTGATCAGAAATTTTTTGAGCAGTCTTACTTCATCTTTTTTTGATTGGTCAAGTGACTGTAGCATGTGTTTTGTATGAAATGAGGATCTGTCTGCAGCACTCTTCCATTGCCCAAGTTCCACATCATAGCAAGGTACTACGTTTACTCGTGTTTTGTCAATTTCTGCCTCGACATAGGGGTGCTCAGAGTATCTGACGTATGGTTTGTATTTTTTGAGAGAATCAAAACCAATTTTCTTTCCTACAGCTTCAAATGTTTTTTCATCAGTCTCTTTTTTTAGCTTGACAAAAATGTCCAGATCCACTTCTCCAGAAAGCCAAGTCCCTTTTGCATAAGATCCGCCGATCTCTACACTTGTAACTTCAGGAAATTTTGCTGCCTGTTCTTTTACTAGTTGCAATGAGATTTCTGCTATTTTTTTTATTTTTTCTTGTTCTTTTTCAGTGGGTACTGCAAGTTTTTTTGCTTGGTCTAAAATTTTCATTGTTTTGCTTTTACCACCTGTAAATCAGAGTATATAGGTCCACTTGGAGTTAAGATACTTTTCT
>DATIDL010000060.1:0-14280 GCA_035456305.1 Nitrosopumilaceae archaeon | reverse complement strand
TTGAGATATTTTTTGACAGATGGTCTAGTTAGTGTTTGAATCAGATTATTACCGCATTCTGTACAATTTTGTGAAAGAGGAATTCTTCTGTAGCTTGCACCACAAGCAGTGCATCTAAACGACTGGCCAGAATATGCCCTTAGGTTGCCCATTATATCAGGTAAAAGATGTGTCGTCATTACCATTGATACCACTTCACTTGGGTCTACTGCATTGATGATATCAGCGGTCCTAATTTGCATGTCAAGTTTTTCCAAAACTGAACCAAGTGTGGAATAGGCGCTTCTAGATCTAGATGTTGTGAGAGTTGAAGTCATGTGTGTAAAGTAATGTCCATAAAACTGCTTTTCTGTCTCAAGTCTTGATTTGAGAGTTTCAATTCCTTTTACTTCACTTGCCTTTGCTTTTGCAACCGTGGCCTCAAAAAATGAAAGTGGTAATATTTTTTCTACTTCAAAGTTATGTGCTTGTCTTTGCACTTCTTGCGGTATAACTATAGGCTGGATCAATAATGGTGCATCCATAAGACCACCAATTCTGTCTGATAGAAATTGTCTTGAAAAGTTAAGCAGGCTGTCCATCAAAAGCATTATCGAGTCAGCATCACCGTCAGCATCACGTCTCTTTGCAGAGTGCCACACAGGCGTTCCATAGCACACATGTGTATTTGTATATCCAATTATTCTCCCAACAATCCCAACGGATGTGTGAGGAGCCAGACCAATTATCAGATGACCAATAAGGTCGTTGTTGGTTTTCACCTTGTAAAATACAGAATGGCCATAGAGCTTTTCCATTTCCTTGTCTATGTATTGGGATGTCTGGACAAGGTACTCTCCACACTCGTAAGGAATGATGACATCTTGAATTCTTAGTTCTATGATTTGGTCAGGACTTGTAATTGGTTTGCCATCAATGTCATGTGTATAACCAAGTTCTGCTAGCTTCTCTAGTGATGTACCAATCCATGTTGGTTTGAAATGAGTGAGTGGTGCGTTTGTTGCATCATATCGTATGGTTCCGTCTTTGAATACACTTAGGCCCAGACTTTGCCTAATGACTCCTTTCTCAAGTGGTTCTGCTATTCTGTCTTGGTTTATGAGTTCTCTAACGCCTTTGAATGGCTCTTGTACCCTAATGCCGGTCTTTTCTTGGGCAGCATAAAGTCTCTCCTTGAGAGGAAATCCCTTGTAACCATGTGATGACGTCTTTTTGTTACATTTTTCACAAAAATCAGAATCAATCTCAGCCCTGCATTGTGGACAGATAAAAATTATTGTGGTTTTGCTTTTACATTTTATGCAGGATATACTGATTGATAGCTCGTTACAGTTTTTGCAGATCCTGTTACTTATGTTACAATAGAAATTTGGTTGCTTTGCTGCCTTGATCAGGTCACGTGAGGCACCACCCTTACTGCCAACAGGAAACAGTGTATGAACTGGCGGCTTCATCTTTCTTGCCGCCGCCTTTTCTGGCCTTCCTACTCTAACTCCAATTGCCGTAGAAAATTTGTCACGGATCTTAATTCCAGAAGTTTGGGATATCATTTCAGGTACTGTTTTGGAATTATCTAATTCGATTGGTTTTCTAAAAAGCAGATAAAAGAAAATCCTAGATTCTGGAGTTTTTAGTAAAATTGTGTCGCCAGAAACTTCATGGGGAACCCCAAGTTTCTCCAAAATCAGTTTACTACTTTTTTGGTAGATGACCAAGTCTGGTTCTGCCCTAGTTGGTTTTAGAACCTGTTCAAATTCCTCAACTGAGAGTTGTTCCCAAAAATACAAGTAATGAGGATGAAGGGGGATATCAAAATCAAGGGATAGTTTGAGTGCCTCATCAAAACTAGGAATTTTTGAAAGGTATTCTAGAGCCGAGTCTTTTGATTCGTATTTTGCAAGTTTGGCCTCTAGCTCAGCCACCCAGTATTCCTCAACATATCCTGTAGGTACAAGCTCTGCGTTGTTTTCTAAAAAGTCACCATAGCTAATCAGAATGTCACCAAGGTGAAGAATTTTTTCAATTTTATTTTTTAGACTTAGACCGTGTGCAGTATCTTTGATTTTTACAACATTTCCATTTTTTAGTCTAACAATGGGAGTATCAAGGGAATCAACAAATGCAATGGTTGATGCCTTACCTGGAATGTCCAGTTTGATTTGTGTGCCAACAGCTATGGCATGATCTAATATTTCTGCAACAACTGGATGTATTCCAATTGAGGCAAAGCCTGTGTTGCAGGCCCTTCCATATCGCAGCCTTAATCCACCCAGTTTTTTTGGCATTGAGAGGACAGACCTGCCAGTTATGACCTCTCTCATCCTATGAGAGGCAGCATCCTCATCGCCTGTTTGGATAGCTCCTTTTAGTTCCTTTAACCAATCCCAATCATTGAGTTTAAACAAATCAAGTAGTTTTAGCAGTTTTCTAGATTTACCGATCAGTCCATCATTTAGAACACGTAGTGCCCCGCCCCTTACTCTGTTTGTATCTATTCTGGCCATGTTTCTATGACTAACAATTTCAAATGGATCTGTATCTACTCCGTTTAGCTCAACTGGAAGATTGGATATTACTGTGACAACATCCTCGTCTGGAACATGATATTGAAAGTTCCCAGCTTCCCTCTCATAGAGCCGCAATTCCTCAACAAATCTGCCAGTCTCATCATCAAAGGAATTTGCCTGGTATTTGTCAAGGCCTGCAATTTTTCTAACATGATCTGCGATTAACATGGTGGATGCTGCCTCTGTTCCACCTGCTGACCTGATTGGTCCAGCAAAGGATATGGAAAGATATTCAGAGCCATCGCGGTTCTTTTTTATTTTCACCTCATGAATTCCTTGCAGGGGGGCTATGGTAACGCCTTCTGTTACAATGGCAAGGCCTACTCTTACAGCCATGTCAAGCTTTTCCTCAAGTGATGCATCAGTACTAGAATACTTGCCAAGGGCGATTTCTTCTGAAAGTGTCAGGGCAGCAAGTTCTTTTGTTGTGGTTTGGATTAGTGCTCTTAGACGTTCTGTCACATCGATTTCATGCATTTTTGAGACACGGTCTGCCAGATCAAATGCAATTTTTGGTTCCACCATTACGGACGAGTCAGCAAGTGTGGATTTTGCTGCAGCTGCCCTCTCAAAGGTGGAAAATACCTCATTTGAGAGAGCGGTGTAATAATCAGAATAATATTTTGGCATTGGAATCTCGCCTAGTCGTAATGCCACATTCTCAGACATGTTACTTCCTTGCGCTCTGGATAGTTTTTACAATATCGGCTAGAACCTTGAGACCACCGCCTTTTTCTGCAAGGGTGCCAATGACTATCGCATTAGCTCCTGCCTTTACAAGTTCATTTGCAGTCTGAGAGTTTCGTATTCCGCCACCTACAATCAAGAAACCTTTGAATAGTTTTCGTACCGCCCTTACCATCTCAGGTTTTACATGGGATGATGCACCAGAGCCAGCTTCAAGATAGACAAATCTCATACCAAGATATTGTGCTGAGAGGGCATATGCTGCAGCAATGTTTGCTTTATCAAAGGGGATTCCTCTCACGGAACCTACAAACCAAGCTGATGTCCCCTCGCCTATGACTATGTAAGCAGTGGGTAGAGCTTCAAGACCAAACTTGAGTACACTTGGAGCCCCTAGGGCTTGGGCTTGAGAGATAAAGTATGGGTTTTCCGAGTTCAAAAGAGAGCTAAATAGAATTGCGTCGGCGTCAGGAACAACTCCTGTAACATTACCAGGAAAAAGTATGATCGGAATCTTTACAGATTTTTTCAAGGTTTTGACTACTTGTGCCATGCCTAACTGATCCGTAGCTGATGATCCTCCAACCAGTATGGCAGATGCTCCAAGCTTCTCAACGTTTTTTGCAAGTTTTGTCGCAGATTTTATTGCAGATACCTCAGAATCTATGAGAACAAAAAGCAGCGCTTTCTTTTTCTTGAGAGTAGCATGAAGATAACTCTCTACGCTTGTCATAAGTCTGGTTAATCATGAACTTTTTAAAGTTTAATACGAATCATGTATACAGAATTGTATAGCTATGGCAGAATCCCCAAAGCCAATTTTTAATAAAATTATAAGGCAAATTATAAAAAAATCACTGTTTACTGAACGACAGATTGAAATTATTCTAAATCAGGCAAACCTGCAGAAAAGCCAGTTTACTATAACAAAAGGCGCCTATTACAGGCAAGTTAAGCAGTCTAGGGAGAAGCTAATTGGGTTGTATTACTCCATAGTGTTACTAAAGGGTCTAGGCGTGCTTCTTCCTGAAGATATTGATGTGATTAATAGATTATCTGAGCAGATTTCTGTGATACAAAATAGTGATGTTTTTCCTGAAAGGGAGGATGAAATCATATCTGTGATAGAGCAACTACTACACCGTGCCTGTAGAGTGTGATTTTGTATTATTTGGTTGTGACAAATTATAATTATTGATGATAGTGGTCATGTTGTGATTAGTGTGTATTATGTGAAAAATAGTTACCCAAATATGATAAATCACATTATTATCTGAATTTTCGTGATATGTTAGTAGAGATTCCCGATGTAGGTGTGATGATTGGGATCTTTCTTGCGTTCATAGGTGGTCTTTTTGCCATAGTGATATACAATAAGATAAAACCCCTCATAAGGACCGAGTCTGATCAGATAAAGTCGTATGTAGAGCGTCTACAGTACTATGAGAACCAGCTAATAGACATGAAAATACGCATGGATTCTATGGAGTTGGGTAAGGAAGAAGAGAGTTTTGAGACAGCACCAAAGCCAGAAAGAAGACAGGTAAGGCCAGGATTAGATGAGAAGGAACAGCAGGATGAGACTTCAAAGGAGCGCATGCGTAACATGAATTTTGGTAATGCTACAGATTATGTGTTGAAGCTAATCACAGAGAAACCGATGACATCACGTGACATACAAATCACAATAGGTAGGACAAGAGAGCACACATCCAGGATGATGAAGAGGTTGTTTGAAGAAGGATATGTTGAAAGGAACATGAAAACCAAACCCTTTACCTATTACATAACGGATAAGGGTAAAACTAAGATCGGTCTGGTTAAGGTTGCACAACAATAATAGAATTATAGGAATTTTAGTTGGTTTTACCACCCAAAATGACCAAAATAATATTTTATTAAAACAGTAAAATATATAATCATTAAACTAATTATTTATTATATGACCGTACAACAGAATGAAGAGCTTGTCAAGATTACGTCTGGAGGCACAATCTCAATTCCCAAACAATTTAGAAAGTTTCTTGAGTTGCAAAAGGGAGATTATGTCAAAGTAATCATGAGTCAGGATCATCTCATCATCAAAAAAATAATAATATCTTGAGTTAGTTAGTGAATGCATTATGTTGTTTTTGAGGTATTTTGGCTATTTGATACGTCCATTCCCTACCTTCTCTAGCTCTTGCTACCCTACCCTTTGAGGCAAACCTTGCCAAGTATGTAGAAATTATACTTAGTTTGATTGGTTCCCCATAATCATCCTCATATTGTTCAAGTATTTTAGATGAGGTAAACTTGCCAAGTGGAAAGTGTTTGTCCACTATGTTCCAGATTTTGGCACCCACCGAGTCTAGTACTGGTGCTTCATCTTGGTTTTCAATATTCATCAAATCCATTAATTCGAATATTTTGAGCATTTTGTCCTTTGTGACATTACCCTCCAGGCTAAAATTGTACTTTGCACCCTCTGCATCTTCTAGGTCTATACGAATCTTCTTTCTTGTCATTGTGATCGATTGGGTTAACACCTTAACACTTGAACAGATCAAAGAAGATTTGTTAACTAGTGAGTTTGTTAACTTTCACTGCCCAACCCACGCCTAGCCATTTTTTGTACCTTAACAGGCTAGTCTTCCTAGTCCATACCCAATGCAGGAAACTCATGCCTGGAGTGGAAACATAGGGGTCAGGCCTGCCAAATTAACATTGTTAAGACCTTATTTCACGCCTGGACAGGAAATAAAGGGGTCAAAACTAGCCTTTTCTGGTTCTAGTTTAACAAACAATTAACAAATAGTTAACCAGATTGCACGCATCCCACACACCAATGTTTCCATTCTAGCTTAATTAAAAAATTTTTTTTAAGAGAAAATAAAAATAATTAATTATAAACTAAATTTGGTTTAGTGATTCTATTCTAATTGGGTTATCTTAAGTAGAGTCCATATGTGGACAGAGAAGAAATGTAGGTGTGTGGGTACTTGACAAACCGTGATCCAGTAGACAGATTACTTGACGATGTGGCAAGTGGACGGTCACTTTTAAAAAATCGTGATGTATTGCATTTCTCGTTTATCCCCGACGTAATCTTACATAGGGAAAATGAGCTGGCCAAAGTCACACAGTCATTGTTACCAATTTTAAAAAAATCAAGACCGTCCAACCTACTTGTTTACGGAAAACCAGGTACTGGTAAAACACTAGTGGTAAAGACAGTTTTATCCAAGATCCAAAAACGTGTTGAAAAAAGCGATTTCCCAATAAAATTAGTGTATGCAAACGCCAAGGACGAAACCACATTGTATGGATTACTAGTAAGTTTTGGAAGACAGCTAGGATTGAAAACACAAAAAGAGCTACCGTCAACCGGCCTGTCAATCAGTGAGGTGTTCAATAGGTTACTAGAAGTAATTCAAAAAAATACAACAAACGCAGTTTTTGTTATTGATGAGATTGACTATCTCGCAGAACTAGTCTCAAAAACAGGAAAGGACATCTTGTATAATTTAACAAGAGCAAATGAGAGACTAAAAACAGGATCACTTACTCTCATAGGGATCTCAAACGATCTTACATTCAAAGAAAGACTAGATCCACGAGTGTTAAGCAGTCTAAGTGAGGAAGAAATAGTCTTTACAAATTATACTGTTAACCAAATTACAGAAATTCTCTTAGGGCGAATCAAAGAGGCATTCATTTCTGGGACGGTAGAGCAAGCTGCAATAAACCTCTGTGCTGCCATGGCTGGTCAAGAACATGGAGATGCAAGGCGCGCAATTGATCTTCTACGTGTTGCAGGAGAATTGGCTGAAAGAGAACAATCTGATGTGGTAAAAGAAGAACACATCAGACGGGCTTCCCTTAAAATGGAAGAGGATAAGGAAACCACCGCACTAAACTCCTACCCACTTCATGAAAAGCTGCTCATAATTGCAATAATGAGAGCAAACGGCTCATCTACAGGGGAGATTTACCAAGCTTACAAAAGTCTATGTAAAACAATCAGACAAAAAGAGATAACCCAAAGAAGAGTCACTCAAATTCTAGGAGACATTGAACTTTCCGGCTTGATTACAGGTAAAATTACCCACCAAGGAATGCATGGTAGGACAAAAAAATACAATCTTACAATTCAATCTGACGTGGTAAAAAACGCATTCAAAAATGATCTAATGCTAACAGATATTCTATAATTCATCCACAAAAGATTTTGTGAAAACCTTGAGTGTTGCCAAGTTTACTATTACTGCTACCCCAGGAGTTGGTGTAATTCCAACACTTGTTTGGTATGGAGTCTGAGACTGCCAAGCTCCAGAGTTTACTATCAAAGTTCCTTTGTACATGTCCAAGTCAACCACATGAATATGTCCAGAATGAAAAATGTCAGGGACCTCATCAATGACCATCATGTCCTCAGTCTCAGGTGCAATGGGTGTTCGTTTTCCATATATCGGACTTAGGTGCCTTGATTTTAGCAAAACTCTCATTGCTTTTGCAGGCTGCATATAGCTAAGACCAGGGGTAGTTCCAACAACATCATCAAGGCTTTGCCCATGGAACATCAAAACCTTAACCCCATTTAGCTCAATCAAGGCGGGATTACCAACCATGAAGAAATTTTCTCTATTCCACAAATTCAAATTATATTTTTCTGGTATTGCTGGTTGTGGTAGTGCTCTACGACCAGGGTCATGGTTTCCTGGAATTATGAACACTTTGATGTGTTTTGGAATCTTATCAAGTAACTCTGCAGCTTTTGCCATTTGCTGGCCAATATCCACTAAAAGCAATTCTTTGTCTTGGTTTGGAAAGATTCCAACACCATCTATAACATCGCCACAAACTAGAACAAATCGAATCTTTTTTGCTACAGGATCAGGGCTAGAAAGCCAAGAGACAAATTCTGTAAACTCTTTTTCCATAAAGTATTTGCTGCCAACATGCAAATCTGAAATCAATACTGCGTAGGTCTCTGTTTTGGAGCGGTTTGTTACATGGTCTGGAACATCTGGAACCACAAGCTCTTTTGCGATAAAACCACCATTTTTTCCAGTAGTTACAGACTGCATCACAAACTGATCTATTAAAAGCGAGTTTGCAACTAATTGCAAATCCTTGTTAAAAACAAGCGTCTCAATGGAGCCAGTAGGATCATCAACTACAAGCTTTGTGACATCTCTCTCAATTTTACGGTCCATGAGAAGCCCAGAGACAAACACATCCTCTTTTGGCTTGCCTGCCTTTACCGTCTCAATCTGGGTCAGTTTCTTTGCTTGGGATCTTTGCATGATTATTTTTAGGAGTTTTGAGTATCGGTTTACAAACAAGGCTCCAAAACCATCAATTCCTTCAGCCGATGTGATTTTTTTCGTCGGGTCTGATAAAATTACATGATCATTAGCAAGTGTTTCATCAATTTCAGTATCAACAAACATCCTCAAATCATTTTGATTTATTAAAAACAAGTTTTGTTTTGCCTTCTCACGAACAACTCGTCTGATTACTGATTCCAGTTCTTTTGAATCAATTTTTTCTAGAATTTTAAACGCATCAGGATGAATTTGAAATCCCTTACTTAACGCATAATTTAGTGCAGAAGAAGCGTTCTCATCCATCAACCACAAATATTACAACCTTTAATTAAATCTGCTCAGCTCCCAACCCTCAAATAGAGATCCAAGAAAATAAAATCATGACCAGAAAAAAAAGACTTTTGTTTCTCCTAATTTTTGCTGCCATATTTTCGGTATCATATTCAATTGGCGCTGAAATGCCAGTATCCACTGAGGACGCAGAAATCTTTCTTAAAGAATTTCAATTGGCCATAGAAGGAATTGATGCAATTGGAATATTTGTACACAACATTTCCATTGCATTGCCCATGTTTATCCCAGGGTTTGGATTGATTTGGGGGGCGTTTGCAGCTTGGTCTACAGGATTTGCATTTAGTGCACTAGAAACAACAAATCCAATTCTCTCACAACTACCTCCTCTCAGCGTTCTCTTTCTTTCACCTTTTGGGTTGATGGAACTTTGTGCATACTCCATAGGCATGTCTAGAAGTTTTCTTCTCATAAGCACCATAATCAAAAAAAATCCTATCAAAAATGAACTGCGCCCCACAATTATAGAAATTGGCATAGTCATAGGACTGTTAGTTGTTGGAGGATTTGTAGAGTTTGAAATGATACAACAATTTGGTTCAGATATTGATTTGCCAAAATCTTAGATTCGTTTTTATCTTGACATAAAATATCAAAAATTAATGCTGGGGCTAAAAATTCACGAGCTTCCAAAACTAACAAATCCTGTCATGGTTGCTGCGCTGCCTGACATGGGTAATGTAGCTGGTATTGGAATGGATTTTCTTGTAAAAAAATTAAAGGCAAAGTTATTTGCCGAGCTTTATGCGTATTGGCCACCGGCAGTATCATACGATGCCGGCCTGATAAAATACACACAGTCAAGTTACAAATTTTATTATTCAAAAAAAGAAAATCTGATAATCTTTTCAGGAGAATTCAATCCTTCTGATCCACGGCGATTATACGAAATATGTTATGAGGTGATAGATATGGCCAAGAAACTCAAAGTTACAACCCTTTACTCTATTGGTGCAGCATTAAGACAACCTGATCCTACAGCACCAAAAATTTTCGGCGCAACAACATCACCTACACTTCTTAACCAACTAAAAAAACAAAAAATGAATCTTCTAGATGGTAAAGGTCAGATAACTGGTTTTAATGGCCTGATTCTCGGCATTGCTCAAGAAAAAAACATAGACAGCGTTTGCATTCTTGGAGAAATAGACAACCCAAACGTAATCCAGCCAAAAACTGCGCAAATGATTCTCTCCTCACTTTTGGAATTTCTAAAAATTCCACCTTTTGACATGAAAGAGTTAGAAGAGGAAGAAAAAAAGAAAAAATTCATGGAGCAACAAATGAATTACATGGATGGTCTTATGAGAAGAGACAAACAGCCAGGAATTGCCTAACCAGTCTAAATAATTTAGACCATTAATTATATAGAACTTTGAGACTTAATTAATCAATGAAACTCATTGCCTTACTACTAATCTCAATTACTGGAATTGTACTTGCTAGTTCAGTACAACAAGCAAATTCTGAGCTACTTCCCAACGGCATATACCTCTTACAAGGAAATGGTTTTATTATTACAGAAAAAATAATCGAAGATTCTGAATTGGATTTTCAGTTTTCAACAGGAAGCAAAACCAGTAGCAGGATCAAAATCACAATCGAAGATGGAGTAACATCAATTTCAAACGATGAGTATCTCCTTTCTGATGGATGGACAGGTACAATACTGCGTGAGGGTAGATTTCTTACACTTGCTGGCAATGCTGAGAATTTAGACGGTGATGAAATTTCACTAAGATTGACTGGAAGGCTGGTGGAAAACAGCGAAGAAGGTTCTATCTACACACTTACTGGGAGACTAACAAAAGATGATGAGGTAATGAAGGTAGTTTACAATGTAAAAATAGTTGGTACTAATGTTGTACTACCAACAGAAGAACCAGAAAAAGAAACAAAAACTATTCGAATAAACATTCTGGCTGGTGCGTCAAACCCCGGAAACATCAACTATTATTCCATAGATACTGTTGAGATTGCACCCGGTACAACCATCATATGGAAAAACGAAGACTCGGTGTCACATAGAATCATGAGTGGGGTTGCAAGCTTTTCTCCTGGAAAACCATTCAAACCAGATGGTAAAATTGATAGTGGTGATATTGCCCCCGGCCAAACATTCAGTGTCACAATAGACAACTTGGGTATCACAAGATTCTTTGACACAACATATTACTGGATGGATGGAGTAATAATTTCACTTCCTGAAACAAAATCGTTTTCCACTAAATCACAATAAGATTCATTGGATATTAAAAACAAGTACAAGTTTGAGAATCTAATTTGTTTTAAAATTGATATAGGAATCAAGTTTTGTTTGATCAAACACCATTACAGATAGATCAGAAAACTGCCTGCCTTCCAATTCCTTAAGCATCCCTACAAACGACGTCTCCTTATCTGTAGTCAAGAACTCAAAAACATGAACTTTTATCTTTGAGGTGTCAAACCCATGGTTTTTTAAATAAAAAGCAATTTCAGACTGCATAAAATGTTTTGATGGATCTTTTGGCCAGGGTCTTGGTACCAATATTACACTATATCCATCCAGTAATGCTTTTTGCAGTTCAAGTTTTTTTTCCTCAATACTTGTTGTCACATGCATTGTAATCACCTTGCTCTTGTCTAAAGGAATACGCGCTTTTGCAGCAGCAACCTGAATTGAACTAATTCCTGGAATGATCTGCACATCTCCAAATATCTCAATTAATCTATCAACAACTTCTGATTCTGAAAAATTCACGTCACCTGTAAATGGAATCACACAGGTTTTGTCACCTAATGTCTTTGCAACTATTTGGTAAACTTCTTCTTGATTTTGCATTGTAATTTCAAACACTTGTTTGTTTGAAAGGAGTCTCTCTATTGTTTTAAGGGTGTATTTGTAACCTATCACCACATCAGAATACAATATGACTTCCTTTACCGCATCAGTAACATATCTTGGTGAACCAGGACCTACACCTACCGCATAAACTTCGCCCATTTCTTACTCCGTGATTTTTTGTCTACTTTTAATATATTCAACAAAGGGAGCCCAATCAACCTTGACATACTTTACAGGATCTTTTAATGGATATTTTACCCACCCACCCACAATTGCAAAGTGGTATTTTTTGGTCTTGTCTCCCATATTGATTTCCAACTTTAAAATAGGCGCCCATGGCTTTTCTTCAAAATCCACATTCAAAATTCTATCAAAAGAAAATTCCAAATTTGCGTCATTTTCAAGATCACGTCGCAAATCCTCTTCATTGTAACCATCCTGATGAATCATTATGTTGTTTGATTTTAACAGAGTTCTAAGTTGTCTATCAGTTGCAGTTGTCCACCACTTCATTTTTGCTTCAGTTTTTGTTACAAACATCACATGCTTTTCTGTTAAAAGTAGCATTCCTTCCGCACCTCGCTTTAGGAATTTCTTTTCTTCTCCCCACACGGAAACTAGGTGGGTTTGTATGTGTTCATCTGAATCCATAAACTCTGTTCAAATTTGCATATTAAAAACCAATGTGTAACAGTTGGCTTTTATTAACGAATTTGAAATACCAACAATATTGAATTTTAAAATATTTGCATTTGGTGTATCTTTTTTACTTTTAGTAAACTTGGTTCCAACAAGCTTTTCTGATTCTAAAGTAGCTGTGATAGAAACAAAATTTGGCAATATGGTAATAGAGTTTTTTCCAAACGATGCACCAAACACCGTTGATAATTTTATCAAACTGGCAGAAAGTGGTTTCTATGATGGTACAAAATTTCATAGAATCATACCCGGTTTTATGATTCAGGGAGGCGATCCACTGTCCAAGGACAGTCGTCTCATACAACAATGGGGAACCGGTGAGGCAGGGTATACGATCAAGGCAGAATTTAACAACATTCAACACAAACGGGGAATCATATCTATGGCACGTGCAGCTGATCCTGATAGTGCAAGCTCACAATTTTTTATTGTACACAAGGATTCACCGCATTTGGATGGTAAATACACTGCATTTGGTAGACTAGTAACACAAGAAAGCTTTGACGTGCTTGACAAAATTGCTTCACTTGAAACTGTACATGATATTGCAAGTGGAATTCCAGTTAACATTCCACTTCAATATGCTGATGCAGAAATTTACAGTATGAAGATCAAGAACATGTCCGAGATTTCAAACATATTAAATCTTGGTGAACCAGAACGTATTGTTACACATTACACCTTAGACGAGGAAGGAAATTATTACAACACACTGTTTGGTTTTTCTTTCAAGGCACCAGAAGGATGGTTTGTACAAGAACCAGCAAAAACACAACCAGAAGCTCCCGATGTAGTTGTAGTTGGTCCAGTAATAGACGAGTTTACACCCGTAGTCTCTTTTCTCGTTGAGAATTCTAACGGAACCTCACTTGATACACATATTACACAAACAAAAAAAGATCTACAACCACTTATTGATGCTGGCAGACTACAAATCATTTCTGAAGAAAATAAAAAGATCAAAAATTATGATGCTCACATCACTGAGGCACGAGGTGGGTTTGTGGCAAAAGATAAGATATTCATAATAAAATACCAAGAAATTGTCTTTGAAATTAATGACAAATTCTATACGTTAACTTATACTAACCAAGAAAAGAATTTTGATTCCTATATAGGCACTTTTAACGACATAATGGATTCTTTTGAACCTACCTCTACACAAAAAAACAAACCCGTAAACTTTCCATACGAATATGGTATAGCCATAGGCATTGCTGTTGCCGCCGTTGCAGCAATATTTGTTATCAAAAGAAAAAAGAAACCATTACAAAAAAATAATTTGCCATAGAATCATTTACCATACGTCATCTACTTCATCAAGCTCCTTGTAGTCCTTGGGTGCCTCGCGTCTAATTATTTTCAATCTTGCAATATCTCTATCAAAAAACAAATCTACTGTCCAATCAAGTAAAATTCTAATTCTCTTATCAAGTCTTGGTATTTTTGAAAGATAGATAGTTCTCCAAACCCACCATGCCAAAAACCCATGTAAATTTATTCCAAAAATTGTAGCTATTCCAGATTTTTTTCCTATTACTGCCATCTGTCCTTTTGATGAGTATTCAAATTTCTTTTTTTGATCTTTTTTTATTAAAGCATGTAGATTGTGTGCCGCAATTTTAGCTTGTGCTTCAGCATTTTGTGCAGTGGGTGGATAAGGTTTTTGGGTTTGCGGGTTTAATGCATAACAACAATCTCCTACTGCAAAAACACCAGGGAATTCTGGAACTTCTAAAAATTCATTAACAATCACTCCACCTCTGCTAGTTTTAAAAATGGATTTCTTTATCGTATCAACCGGAGTTACACCAGCAGTCCAGATCAAAGTTCTTGT
>DATIDL010000059.1:0-5314 GCA_035456305.1 Nitrosopumilaceae archaeon | reverse complement strand
GATGGAATAAGTATAGTAGACAATCCTTCAAAAAGATACGACGTGTCTTGTTTTGTCATGGTGTATACTGCAGAAACAATTCCTTTTCCAGAAACTACTCCGGATGTTTCGAGTTCTTTGTTTATCTTATCATCAATATGTATGAAAACGGAATGAAATTTTGTATCTAAGTTAAACGCCTTGTTTATGTCTGTAATTAACGAATCTCCAATTTCTCGTCCTTTGGATTGTGCTTCGTTTATACCGCCTTCAAATCCTTCTCTTGAAATATTTATCATGACACACGTACTGTCTTGCACACCCAAAACACATTGATCCTCGTTTGTTATTATTACTGCAACAACATTAGTTGCATTATGTATCATTTGGTCAAGGTCTATTGGAACACGTATCTCTTGTGCACTAGTGCTAATAATAGATATGGAACTTGACGATTGATGCTGAAATCTTTCATCAATTATCACTTGAGCTGTTTCATGAAATGTTGCAAGTCTAGCTTCTTGACCATATGCAGCAAATCCACCAAAGAAAAGAAATATTGTAAGAATTCCAAAAACCAGTTTTGCTTTTTGCATCGATGCAACTTTTCTTGTGTAATTATTAAGTCTACTCTTGAAGTTTTTCTATTTTGATTGCAAATCGCTGAAAAGGCTCTTCAGCATAATGATCTTTACAAACTAACATCGTTTCATTTGGTTCTGGTCCACAGTCATAAGTAATCAAATATACTGGTTCTTTATTGCAACATCTTGGAAATCTCACTTATTCCTATTACAGACGATAAAATAAAACAGTTTTAGTCTTGTTTCCAATAGTTTAAATTGTAATCTGTAAATTATACTGTTGACATCGGTTCAAACCGTAGGGGAACATTGCCTAGCAGTTGGGGGCGCTTGACTGCTAGGCGCTTTTAATACTAAATCTTTCCAAGTCTCTCAACTTGATTTTCAATATAGCGAAAACCGTCTTGCCAAAACTTTTGTGAGGTAATGTCTATTCCGTGTTCTTCAAGCAGAGATTCTGGTTTTTTGGACCCTCCTGCAGCAAGAATTTCCAGATAATTTGGAACAAATGATCTTCCTTCATTTTTGTATCTCTGAAAGAATGAGAGTGCAAGCAAATTGCCAAAGGAATACGCATAGCAGTAAAATGGACTGTGATAAAAGTGAGGGATACAACTCCATTCTATTCCAAAAGCCTCAGGAATGGTGATGGTGTTAGAAAATTGTTCGTGCAGGTTCTTTGTGTACATTTGAGTGATTTCCTCTACAGTTGCACCATCACCAATTTTTTTGTGAACGGAAATCTCAAAACTAGTAAAAAACGCCTGTCTCATCACGGTAGAATAAAGGTCATCAATATGTTCTGCCAGTATTGATTTTTTTTCTTCATCTGAAACTCTCTGTAAAATTTCATCAAACAATAACATCTCTGAGAAAGTGGATGCTGTTTCTGCCAGAGGTAGTGGAGCTTCTTGTACGAATATGGATTTGTCAGAAGCGGATTCACTATGTATGGCATGACCTAATTCGTGTGCCAAAGTAAAAACATCGTTTGATCTGCCATTGAAATTAACAAGCACATAAGGTGTAATTTCCGGTGCAATGGTACTGCAAAACGCTCCGCTTCTTTTTCCAATTCTAATTGACGAGTCAACATGTTTTTGTACGAATACTTTTTTTGCATGTTCTGATAATTTCGGGCTGAACTCATTTAGAGTTTTCAAAACAAGTTTTACTGCTTGATCAAACGTGTATTTTCTTTGTTTTATTTTTGTTACAACTGGTGCATAAATGTCATACCTGCGTAGTTTTTTCATCCCCAACATACTAGCTTTATGGGAAAAATATTTCTGAAACACTTTGGAATTATTTTTACAAACTGAAAGAAGCGAATTCACCGTTTTATCGTCCACATCGTTTCCAATATTTCGAACTGAAATTGGTGATGCATATTTTCTAATTTCAAGACATTCGTTTTTCCAATTCAAAACTAAATTCTGATATATTTCACCAAGTACGCCCTTGTTTTTTTCATATTCTGTAAAAAGTGATTGGTATGCGATCTCTCTTATCTTTGGCTTGTGGTGTCTTACTAGTAGTGTAAGCTGTTCTCTGGTGTATTTTTTTTTCTTTCCTTCTGTTTTGACAACAAACTGGAAGCTGTTTGTAATCTTGTCGTAGAGTTTTACAAGTGCAGTACTGCCTGTGACATCCAGCGTGTTTATTATCCTCTCTTCAGGCTCTGTGAGAGAATACTTTGCAATCAGTCTTTTATGTCTCAAGTATTCTGATAGTTCTCCTGCAGACTTTGTCAGTCTTGTAGCGTTTTTTTGATCTAGGTGTTTTTTCCACCACTGGTCAAAAAACAATGTACGATTCTCAATCTCAGAACCTAACTTTGTCATTTTTGATAGCAACGATGTAGCCTCATCTGATTGGGTGTTAGCAGAATACAAAAGTGAGGCATATCCTATCGCAATACTGACTGTCTTTGAAATATCTTCCAGTTCATTTAATGTCTTTAGAAATCTTGATGTAGAAATGTTTGGGTTTAGATGATTTTTATTTTTTTCAAACTTTCTTACTTTAGTTTCTATGTTCTGGAGTTGTCTTGTAAACCCTGGACTTTTAGGATCCTTTACAAGTTCTTTTAAATTCCATTCTCCAACTGCAAATTCTGGCATTTTACTTTAGAGGTATTTTGGTTGTTAAAAACCATATGTGGACTTTGAATAAATTTTCAAAAAACGATCTACTATACGGTACACGGTTCTGCCAGAAAAGTAGAAATGCCATGATTTTTTACTTGTGGTACTAGCAAAAACTACAAATGATCAATTCGGCAAAACAAAAAACACGATCTAAAAATTGTGATCAAAATGAACGAAAGCTTTTAATCAGTGTGATTTACCTCACCTAATATTGCAATACAAGTTTTACACTCTCACTTTAGCATTTTTGCTGCTTTTTAGTGCCCTGCCAAACGTAATGGCACAAAGTGCTATTGACAGAGATAAGGATCAAATTCCAGATAATGTTGATGATTGTCCTTCTTTACCAGAAGACTATGAGGGAATCATGGATGAGGATGGTTGTCCAGATTTGTACATGGCAAATCTTGATACGGATAAAGATGGTGTTTCTGATTTGTATGACCAATGCCCTGATGCACGAGAAACACACAATTTCCATATGGACGATGATGGCTGTCCAGACGTCTCACCTTCTGACAAAAAGAAAGGACTGCTTGATACTGACAATGATGGAATCACCGATAAATTGGATAATTGTCCAAGTCAACCAGAAACATATAACAGATTCCTAGATAATGATGGCTGTCCAGATCAAATTGATTCACAACGTGATACTGATAGAGATGGACTCAAAGATTCCGTTGACCAATGTCCAAGTTATGCTGAAACTTATAATAAATTCATAGACGAAGATGGCTGTCCTGATAGGGCCATAACTCCATCAAAGAGTTCCTTGATGGTTGATACCGACAAAGATGGCGTTCCTGATTGGCAAGACAGATGCAGAACTGATGCTGAAACCTTTAACCAATTCAAAGACAACGATGGATGCCCAGATACAATAATTCCTGATCGTGAATACATACCAGGAAGTGCAGATGTAGACAAGGACGGATTTCTTGACAATGAAGATGTATGTCCTGCAAGTCCAGAGACTTGGAACAAATACAAAGATGGTGATGGTTGTCCAGATCTTTATCCAATAGAAACATTACGAATTGGCGATGATACTTATCATGTTGACGAACAATCAAAAGTTATTTTAGTAGGTGAAGGAAGTGATCCAAACCCAGAAGATACATTATCATTTTCATGGAAACAAACTGAAGGTGAACCAGTAAAACTATCGTCAAGCACAGTATCAAGTCCGACATTTATGGCACCTGCAGTTGACAATGGTAAAACAAAGTCTCTGGCATTTGAGCTTACAGTAGACGACGGTGTTGGTGGTAAGGATACTGACACTGTAGAAATTACAGTAGATCCAGTCAATGCATTTCCAACTGCTGACGCAGGTTCTGATCAATCAGTTGATGCAAGAACTGAAGTAACACTTGCAGGTTCTGGAGAAGACCCAGACGGTGACAGATTGTCATTTTCATGGAAGCAGACAGCCGGCATGCCAGTTGCATTATCATCTAACAGTGTACCATCTCCAACATTTAATTCCCCATCTAATGCAAATAACCAACCTCTAACCTTTGAGCTCACAGTCTCTGATGGATATGGAGGCAGGGCATCTGATTCAGTTACAATTTTTGTAGGTAAGGGCTCTGTCAGCCTACTTGTAGCCAATGCTGGTCCAGACCAAACTGTTGGCGAAGGAGATGCGGTAGATTTGGATGGCACTAAGAGCAGTGCACCAAATGATGAACCACTAGCATTCATGTGGACACAAACATTTGGAGAACCAGTTCTACTAGACGGTGATACTACTGCAACTCCCTCATTTGTTGCTCCTGATGTTGCAAACGGCGAGACAAAGACTTTGATATTCAAACTTACAGTATCCTCTGATGGCTTGGGTAGTGCAACTGACCTAGTTACAATCAAAGTAACAACTGGTAATGGTGCCCCAACTGCTGACGCAGGTCCTGATCAAACAGTTAACAAACGTGCAATGGTAAAGCTAGCAGGCTCTGGTGCAGACCCAGACGGTGATAAATTAAGATATTCATGGAAACAGACTGATGGCGAAACAGTCAAGCTATCATCATCAATTATCTCTGGACCTACATTTAATGCACCAAATGTTGTAAATGGCGAGTCAAAGACTTTGACATTTACTCTAACAGTTAGTGACAGATATGGCGCTTCTGATTCTGACTCTGTAACAATCACAGTAAGACCAGTAAACAACAACCCGACTGCTAATGCTGGCTCTGACAAAGTGGTAGATGAACAAACCACAGTAGCACTATCTGGCTCTGGAAAGGATCCAAACAAAGATCCATTGTCATTCTCATGGGCACAGATTGGCGGTGCACCTGTTGAACTATCAGATAGCACAACATCAAGTCCATCATTTACTGCACCAATAGTAGCAAATGGCGAGACAAAGACTCTGACATTCAGACTAACAGTCTCTGACGGACTAGGTGGCAGGGCAACAGATTCTGTAACAGTTAAAGTTAATCCAGTTAACGAGATGCCTGTAGCAAAAGCGGGCTCTGACCAAACAGTACCAGAAAACTCGGCTGCAAGACTAGCAGGTTCTGGCTCTGATGCAGACGGTGATGAAATCACATTCAAGTGGTCACAGCTTGCAGGACCATCAGT
>DATIDL010000058.1:0-4003 GCA_035456305.1 Nitrosopumilaceae archaeon | reverse complement strand
GCTCCAATTTCTCCTAAAATTTTTAGCTCTTCATCTATTTTCAACAGTGGTTGACCATCATAAACAAGAAACGCACCAAGTGCAAATGGTCCCACTATCATGCCTGCCAAAAGCTCGCCTAATACGATTGGAAGTTTCAGTCTGTGAAACAGCTCAGCCATTAGTTTTGCTGCAAAAAGCAGAATCCCTACGCCAATTATAGTTTGAATAAAATGCGATTCTATTGCCAATCTGATTCAATCATGGTAATAGAGTATAAAAATATTGAAAAAAAGAAACCAATGATAAAACTATGGTAGAAAAATTACACCAAATTAGAAATTTTTTAATTCCTAACGTTAATTATTGTCATATGAAATTGTATAGTGATTGTCGTCTCATACAATTACGGATTCCGTACGTTCTTTTTTTGACAGTTTTAATGTAACAGAACAAGCACAAAATGGAATTCCTGATTCTAATTTTCTAAAAGAGAATATTTCAAATTTGCAACAGTCTCTGTCTCAATCAGTGTTTCAAAATGTTGATTTGGAAGCAGCTCAGGTGGTACTTTTAGCTATAGGAGTCATAATTTTTCTTGGAATAGCAGGAGAATCATTTTTCCGAAGAACCGGTATCCCCGACGTTGCATTTCTAATGATCTTTGGTGCTGTTCTTGGTCCAATTTTGGGAATAGTTGATACTGATTCCGTAGTCAAAATTGTCCCATATTTTGCAGCGTTGGCTTTGATCATAATAATGTTTGATGGGGGTCTTAACTTGAACATAAAATATGTAATCAAAACTGCACATTTTGCACTTTTACTTTCGGTAGCTGGTTTTGCAATATCAGTAATCTTTGTTACTTTGATTGCAGTATATGGTTTAGGTTGGCAGTTGCTTGATAGCATATTGCTTGGCTCGATAGTTGGTGGAAGCAGCTCAATTATCGTTTTTGGCTTAGTAAGAAGACTTGCCATAACAGATGAAACAAAGTCAATGCTGAGCTTAGAATCTGCTATAACTGACATACTAGCGACGATAGCTGCTTTTCTTCTCTTTGAGACAGTTATGTCAGGTCATTTTGATCCAAATCTAGTAGGAGTCACAGCTGGTAAGGCAGTTGGAGTTGGTTTGATTCTTGGCTTTGGTGTTGGAATTCCATGGATGTATGTATCTACAAAGATTGCAAATGCAAAACACGCGTACATGTTTACACTTGCAATGCTGTTCGTATTGTTCTTTTTAGCAAAATCATTTGGAGAATCAGGTGCACTAACAGCATTAATTTTTGGATTAATGATAGGAAATAAGCAGTTGTTATCGCCGTATTTAAAATTCAAGCTTCCTCAAGTAAAAACAGACGACTCGTTCCATGAAGAATTGACATTTTTGGTGAGATCGTTTTTCTTTGTCTTCGTAGGATTACTTGCAAGCTTTGGACAACTAGAGTATTTGATATTTGGGGTAATAATGGCAGTTGCAATTTACATCGGTAGAATTGGAATAGTGAAGGCATCGCTTACAAAGAGGTTTCCAGAATTTGATAAAAAAGTAACTGCAGTAATGCTCCCACGTGGACTTGCTGCAGCAGTGCTAGCGACTTTACCGCTAACGTTGGGACTTCCAAATGCAGAAGCATATCCACAAATAGTATTTGTCATCATAATGTCCACAGTAATTATTACTACACTAGGATTGACTAGAGCCTCAAAAGGACAACCTAAACACATAGAGCCAGAAAAGCGTGATAATTAGACATCTGCATACATAGAGACTTCCCAAGCTGTGGGAGTCTGAGCAAATGCTGCATATTCTGCATATTTCATAGCGGAATAGATTTCAAGAAAATCTTTTGTAAATACATGTTCTAGAAACTTAGAGTCACTTTGTAATGCATCTAGGGCTTCTTCGAGATTTACTGGTAAGGAGGCAATTTTGTAAGATCTCTTCTGTTCCGGAGTTAGTTTGTAGATGTTTTCTTCAATTGGATTACCAGGATCTATTTTTTTTCTTATCCCATCAAGTCCAGCTAAAAGCAATACGGCCTCTAACAAGTATATATTTGCAGTAGGATCTGGAACGCGATATTCTATTCTTTTACTTTTTTCATTACCTCTTGAATACATTGGAATTCTAATGGCAGATGATCTATTGCTTATTCCCCAACACACACTTACTGGAGCCTCAAAATCTGGAATTAGTCTTTTGTATGAATTTGTAGTTGGATTGGATATTGCACATATTGCTGAGGCATGTTCAAGTATTCCCCCAACATAGTATCTTCCCACCTGACTTAGTTCTGCAACTTTGTCATCTGGATCATACATAATATTTTTCTCATTAAACCACAAGCTCTGATGAACATGCATGGCTGACGCATTATCACCGTAAATTGGTTTTGGCATAAATGTTGCTACTTTGCCTTTGCTTTTTGATTTTACTTTTACTAAATTTTTTATTGTTACAATTGAATCTGCCATAGGAATTGTGTCATCGTTAACTAGATTAATTTCACATTGTCCTGATGTTGCTACTTCATGGTGTTGAGCCTCCACTTTTATTCCAAAATATTGGTACAGATCATCACAGATGTCTTTTCTTATACCATCAAGTGTGTCTCGCGGTTGTGCGGGATAGTATCCTTCTTTAAGATCAATTCTTGTGCTGGCATTACCTCTAGTCCACGGAGCTTCTTTTGATTCTATAGAATATCCAGAGCCACCATAGGATTGTATTGCACCTATTGAAGATGGGAACAAGTTAATTTTGTCAAATATGAAAAACTCGACCTCAGGTCCCCATCGTGCATGAGTTAATCCAAATACATTTAATTCTTTTATGGCGCCAGAGACAATTCCACGCGAATCTCTGTTATATCTTAAGTGTGAAGAAACATTTTTTTCATATAGGTCTACAAACATTCGTGCGTTTTTTCTATTTCCTTCATCATAGTCTGGCGGGAGTATTCTAAATGTAGATGTATCTGGCACCATCACCATATCTGATTTGTTAACTGATTTGAAGCCACGAATTGAGCTAGCATCTAATTTTTCTAGACCATTTTTGAAATGCTCCTCAGTCAATGCATATGCAGGAATACCTACACTATGTAACCCACCAAAAATATCTACAAACCAGAAATCAATGAAATCGATTTTATCATCATGAATTTTTTTTATAATGTTTTCAGATTGCCCTGATGAGGCAGTCAACTCAGATGTTACACCTATGGTGAACCACTGCTCACTAAGATTACTTCTGTTCCTAATGATGTAATATCTTTTTGAAGAATATCACAAAAATTTAGTGAATATGATTTGTGCAGAAATAAGCTTGCTTTGTTCCATTCATTTTCAATTTGTTGTAACCTCATATGAAATAATATAGTTCATCATTGTTAAGTGTTGCTCAAAATAAAAATTAAGAAAAAAAATTAGAACTAAATAAATATAATGAAAACACTAATTATGAAATGAAAGTAACTGAAGATTCATTTTCTACAGAAAATACTGATTCTGTAAATAACACTTTAGGATATTCTAAATATGGTCATTACATAGTTAAGAAGGAACTTGAGATTAATTTACCCAATACAGCAATTAAATTTTCACATCATAGTAAAAACAAGTTCTCATATCACAGAACAAATTCCGAAAGTGAAGATGTACATAAAATAATTGCAGTAAAATCTGAACCATTGCAGATCGAACTGATTCCGTCTCTACCACTTCATTTACCTGCATACAAAACAGATTTTGTGTTCTTACGTTTTATAAACAAACTATTTTTGAGTGCAAATTCTTCAACTGAGGTTGTTGTTCCGTTTCCTATAGAATTAGCAATATGTATTACAGAGAATAATACGACAGATTATCTAGATTTTTTTACATGTGATGGAAGTAATTCACGTTACGGTTTATACGGATCACCTGAAGAAGGCAAGCTTTGCAAATATGCCAGAATACCTTGGGAATATAATGAAAATGTCTCATATTTTCGATATGCTAAGATGAAAATCACC
>DATIDL010000057.1:0-5254 GCA_035456305.1 Nitrosopumilaceae archaeon | reverse complement strand
AGCTCTTACACTTTTTCTCGATTTGTGTTGCTTCTTTTTAACACCCCATCTTGTGATTGGTCCTTCAATTCCTTTTCCTTTTGTTATGGCAGCAACATCGACATCAGAGCCCTTTTGAAAAACTTGATCAATTTTAACTTCCTTACCTAAGAGATCTTTTACATATGCGAATTGTTTTGTAATATCGCCACCTTTTACAGCAACTTCAAAAACATATGGTTTTTTTTGCTCCCTACCAGCTTGTTGTGGGAGCACCGCCACTATAGCAAAGAGTTCTGAGATACGCCCAAGAGATTTTTCTGCTCTTTCAAGACTCTTTTCATCTGATTTTGCTACAAATAGTCTTGGTAGTTCTTTTGGTAAATCTTTTGCATAAACATCAAAAATAGAATCTAAACCGTATCTGTCTTTTGCATAACCACGTATTCCAATTACGGTGACAGGAGGAGTCACAACTACTGTACCAAGACTAACCAGTTGTTTTCCAAAGTTAGGTGTCTTGTCTCTGTCATCTATGCTTGCGATCCTAATGCAACCTGCCTTGAAACCAGCATGTGCCAATAGTTTTGGTTGATCGCCTTCTTGATCAGGCCACGTACGAATTCTCGCTTCCATGCTTTTCGCTCGTCCTCTTGGAAGATATGCAAGACTTCCTCGCCTTGGCTGACTATGCTTTCTATGACCCATGGATAAACGCTAAATGTCGTAAACCCCATTATAAGTCTACTATCAGAAATAACAATTTGATCTAATTTTTATGCAATTTGTGATCTTATGGATATAAGAAATCTACAATTGTGCTTGCGAATATTATTCCACCAATAATAATTCCCGTAATACCTACAGCAATTGCAAAAAGCAGAAATTGTTTTTGTTTTAACATAAAAATTCTAAAATTATAAACAATATTAATTTCGCGTAAGAATATTCAAGATAGATAAAGCACCTAGCATAGCTTCTTCAAGGCGAACAGTTTCAGTAGCCTGATCTGGAAAGAAGTTAAAGACTTGTGATTTTTGAATGCCGTGAATTGAACCACCAAGAATTTCATGGACACCACGTTCCGGAGAACCAAAAACAACTAGTACCTCAGCATCAGATAATCCTTCAAAATACTTTTGATTTTTGTGAATGATTTTACCTTTTTTCGATGTAAGTATTATATCAGAATTCCAATTAGACAAAAGCGTGCGTAAATTTGCACTTTCTTTAATCTCATAACCCCAATACTGTGAAACTTCACCTCGTGAGATTTGTTTTATTGAAAGATCTGGAAAGCCAGTCTTAAATTTGATGGTTATTCTCCGTCCTTCTTTTTCTTCTCCAAAATATGGTATTGGTTTATCCAATCCGACATCCACAAATTTTCCTCCTTTTGCAAAAAATACCATGCCTTCTCTTACATCGCCGGCTTTGATTCTAGATAGATCAGAAGTATAGGTGTGATGTGGAATTTTTAATGGACTGAGAATTCCTGCAAACTTTAATTCCGAGATTTTTGGAAACAATGATCTGCGCAAATATTGTGGGGTTTCTAAATATTTCAGAATTGTTCGCAAAAGGGATTTGTCTTGTTCACTTCCTGAGCTTTCATGATAAATGTAAATTGTTTGCACTTTGAATATGGCACAAGTTCTTGCAATTAGTGAAATCTTTCTGGATTTATCAAGTTGTGTAGATTCATCAATTAATGCAGAATCAGGAATTGCGATAGATAGTTTCAACGTAATAGATTAATTTTGTACGTTATAAAATGCTAGAGATCAGCTTTGTCTTTTTGTAGAATGTTCTTTTGCTTTTGCTGCGTATTTTTCAACATCTTTTTCAGATACTTTGGTTAGAATTTTTGCCTCGTTTGTGATTTGTGACATTTTGATATGCTTACTACCTTCTTTGTCTTCGCTTGCAAGATAAATTGATTCAACCGCAAGGATTGCCGCATCTTCTAATGTACAATCCTTTTTGTAATATTTTTCCAAGTATTCATTTACTTGTTCAGAACCAGAACCGATTGCTACTGCATCATAAGAGATGTACGTTCCGCTCGGGTCCGTAAGATAAATGGTGCTTCCGCTTTTATCTACTCCTGCAATTATCAATGCTACTCCAAAAGGTCGTACACCAGCATACTGAGTAAACTGTTGACACTGGTCAGCAAGATGCTTTGCTACTGATTCTACCTCAATTGGTTCATCGTAAATCATCCTGTTGCTTTGTGAAAAGAATCTAGCATTGTCAACCTGACTTCGTGCATCAGGAATATATCCTGCTGCAGCAACGCCAATGTGATCATCAACTTGGAAAATTTTCTGAGTCACTTCAGAATTTTGTAATTTGCGTGGTTTTTCTTCCACTGCAATAATAATTCCATCTTTGCTTTTAATTCCAATTGCAAGTGTTCCGCGTCGAACTGTTTCAATAGCATATTCTACTTGATATAATCTTCCGTCGGGAGAAAATACTGTGATTGCTCTATCATATCCTGCAGCTGCTGGTAACAATTCAATTTTCATACCTTTGAAGGTTTAATTTAAGTCTAGTGATACTTTACGCATGCATTTCGAGATCTCATTTTATGGTCACAAAAATATTCGATCGCTTCATGCAAAAACAATCGAGATAACAACAGAATCAGAACTTACATTGAATGGCGATTGCATAATTGGTGTAAAAGCAAGCTGCGGTTGTAACAACATACCAAAAGAGATGAAAAAACTTTTGCAAGATTCTAGATCAAATATTCAATTTACAATTACTGTAAATGATCTTTCTTTCAAAGTAAAAGGAAAAGGTCATCACAATTTGATTTTAACACATCCACATGACATTGTAATTAGAAAAAGTTCTTTTGTCTGCCCACGAACTTTGGCTATAAATTGTAATGCGGCATCAGATTCTATTCCTCGCCAAATGATAAAAACCCTGCAAGACCCAAAAACAAAGGGAACCTTTGCAATAGACGTGACTTAGTTATTTGTAGATACATCTTTTAGTTTTTTTGATGGTACAAAATCTAAAATAAATTTCTGGTTTTCAAATACGTTTGTGACAGCTCGATTTACTATTTCCATCAACACATATTCCCCATATTGATTTTCAGAATATTTCTTTCTTATTTTTGAAGTATTTTTCTGAGCAATGTTTTTGATTATTTTTTCCATTTTTAATGATGCATCAGTTATTGTTTTAGAATATTCAGAATCAAAGTTTGAAGGAAGTGTAAATCCTAAAATCTTTACTGATGTGCCATAGTACTTCATCACAGCTCCTCTTACTTCTTGTATCTTTACGATTTCAACTAGGCCAGCGTGCTTTAGCACATCTAAGTGATGTCTAATTGTAGTGGTGGCTTTTTTGTAGCCTTCTTTACGTAGTTCTTCTACGATCTGTTCTGTGGACAATTGCTTACGGTATAATATTTGTAGAATTTTCATTCTTGCAGGATCATCAAAGGCCTTGGCCTGTCCCACGTTCGTAGTGACAATCCTGTTCACTTTGAGCTCTTTTTGTAATAGAGTAGACATTCTATTATCGAGTTATGATTCGATCTAAAAGATCAAGATATCACAATTTTTTGTCTAATTGGATTGTCTTTTTTATGCTACTAAAAAATTTGTAATGCCTTCAATGATTCTAATTATATTACAACAAATTACAATACCAGAACTATATGCATGATACCAGAACTAACAATATTGTAGCGTTACAATAAATCCAAAAAATTTTTAAAAAAATGGGATTCTAAGAAATCTTGAGCATTTTATGAAAAAATAAGCCGTCAATGACCTATCCAACAGTTTGTTTACTATCAAGATTCGAGTTAAAGTGAACTGCCAGTAATGCGTTCGTATGCAGTAACGTATCTTTGTGACATTTGTTGGCATAATTCTAACGGGAGTTCTGGTGCAACGGGTTCTTTTCCTGCATTTCTATCATCTTCGAATTGTTTTTGATATCCATGCTCAGCTAACCAGTCACGAAGAAGCTGTTTGTCAAAGCTTTCTTGAACTTTGCCTACTTGATACTGACTTTTGGGCCACATTCTGTATTCATCTGGACCAATAGAATCACCAAGCAGTATGGCATTTTCTGATTTTCCAAATTCGAGTTTTAAATCGGCTAAGATAAATCCTGATTTTTCTGCTATAGTAACCATTTTTTTGTAAATGCTGATTGATGTTTCTTCTAACCAATCAAATTCCTTTGCGGTTACAAGATTTTTTTCTAATGCAAGTTTTTTATTTATAGGCAGATCATGTTCTTCAGATTTTGTAGTAGGATCAAAAATTGGTTCTGATAGTTTTGCAGCCATAGTGGTATCGGTGTTTTTAGGTAATGTAATTTCACCATTTTTCCATCGCGTTATTAAGCTGCCATAAAAATATCCTCGAACGATACATTCTATTGGAATCATGCTCATTTTTTTAACTACCAGTTTATTTTTTGCTTCGGTTCTAACATAATGACTCTTGATTGGAAGTTCTTTAAACCAAAATTCAGCAAACCTACAAAGCACTTCGCCTTTTCTAGGAATCAGAGTAGGGAATTTTACATCAAATGCAGAAACTCGATCACTGAAATGAAAAAGTAGATTTCCATCATCCAACTCATACAAGTCTTTTACTTTTCCAGAGCGTAGAAACTTCAAACATGCGGTCATTGGGCAATGTGTGATTTAAACTGATTCTAGATTATGAACCCATCATGCCAGGCATCTTTGTAGGCAATCTATAAGGCATTGTCACATGTATGCCTTCATCTGAAGTCACTGTGACCTTTTCTAATGCACTTCCAGTAGGAGGAGAAAGTATCATTTTCTGGCCAGGTTTCAACATCGGGATTTTTTCGAAATTCCCGCCATAATCTATTAGCACATTTGTAAGTGGAGCATTCCCATTATTTTGTATTGTAACACGTGCAGTGGTGAACAAATCTTGTGGGTCTTTGAATGGATCTAAAAATATAGAGTATTGTGTTGCCGGTCCTTGCATTGCATATATCATTGCTATCAGTATAACGACAATTGAGCCAGCAATACAAGCGGCAACAAGACCAATCTTCAATGATGTTAATTGTTCTTTCCAATTATATAGGCTATTTGCCGCCCTGTTCTGGGATTACAGAAAGCGTCGTTGTTGAAAGGACATTTTTTATTTTTCTAATTTGGTGTGTAATTATATGTTCTACATCCCTACTTGTCTGTGCTTGAACTTTAACAAAAAGATCATAGACACCATATGTTCCCATGACTTCT
>DATIDL010000056.1:0-25872 GCA_035456305.1 Nitrosopumilaceae archaeon | reverse complement strand
AGATACTGCAGAACCAAAACCAGCCAATATGTTGTGCTCCTCACATGTTACAATTCCTCCTGTCTCACGTGCTGCCTTTTCTATGAGAATAGAATCTATGGGTTTGATTGAGAACAAATCCAATACTCTGCATGAGATACCTTCTTGTTTGAGAGTCTCTGCTGCCTCAAGTGCCATTGGCACTGTTATTCCACATGCTGCAATAGTGCAGTCAGAACCATCCCGCAAAACAATTCCCTTTCCAATCTCAAACTCTTGTGCTTCCGAGTGTACAACTGGAGTTTTTGACCGTGCCATTCGCATGTAAAACGGCCCATAGGTTTGTGACATTATCCAAGTCAATTTCGAAACTGTAACTGTGTCAGCTGGAATTATCACTTTCATGTTAGGGATGGTTCGCATAATTGCAATATCTTCAATTTGCTGGTGTGAACCACCATCAGCCCCGACACTTAACCCACCGTGCGATACAACCATTTTTACATTAAGTCCTTTTTTATCTCCACGTGATGGATATGCGATTGCATTTCTTATTTGATCAACACATCTACCTGGAAGAAATATGGCATACGTACTTGCAAATGCAACTTTGCCTTCAATTGCAAGACCTGCAGCAACAGAAACTAGATTTGCTTCTGCAATTCCAACATTAAAGAATCTGTTTGGGAATTTTTTTCCAAAAGGTTTTGTCTTTAATGAATCCGTGGTATCAGCGCCAACAACTACAACATTTGGATTTTCTTCTCCTACTTTAATCAGAGTTTCTCCATATACTGTGCGCATGTCTGTCATTTCAGTCATGTAAATCCAGCCTCCTTTGCAATTTGCAATAACTCTGTCTTTTTTTTGCCAACTTCGTGCAGATCTATCCATTTGTTGACAAGATCTACTCCACCAAGCTCGTTTGCTTTTTGAATCAAGAGTTTTCTTCTTGCATAAAGTATCTTTTTTCTAAATTCAGTGATTGTGGCTCGAACGTCTTTTTGTCCAATTATGGCACTTCCACCTACAAATACACGAGCACCATCCAAAAAGCACTGTCCTACGTTTGAAAGGTCTACCCCTCCATCTGCCTCAATAAAACCAGAAAATTGCTTCTCTGCTAGTACCTTTGAGAGTCTTTGTACCTTCTCATGTGTTAGTTCAATGTACTTTTGACCTGATTTTCCAGGCACAACAGACATTACAATTAGCTGATCCAAATCAGGGATGAATTTTTCAGCCCAAGATGGAAGTTCAGTATCTGGATTTATTGCAAGGCCTACACTGACATCGTTTGCACGTAATACATCATGAATTTCTCCAAAGCTTGACTCATTACAAACCTCTGCATGTACTGTAATTATATCACTTCCAGCCTCAACATAATTTCTGACATGTTTTACTGGCTCATTAATCATCAGATGTGCATCAAATGGAATTGATGTAATAGATCGTAATTCCTTGATTTTATTGTGATCAAAAGTAGTATTTTGAACAAACTGTCCATCCATTACATCAAGATGGATAAAATCAGCACGACCATGAGTTGCCCTTTTTACTTCATTTTCTAGATTAGTCATATCACCGGCAATTATTGATGGAGAGATCAGAAATTGACAGTCAAGCTCAAGATCAATTATTGGTGCAATTTTTGGGTTTGGTGCAACACCATGCCATTTTGGGTTGTCCTCCATGTGTTCTACTCCTTTTCCCTTGACTGTGCGAGATACAATTATTGATGGAGTTCCCTTTGTTTGCAAAGCTGATTTTACCGCTTTTGTGATTTGTTCAACTCTATGTCCATCAATTTCTAAAACATTCCATCCAAAAGCTCTCCACTTGTCACCAGTCTTCCATCTTGCTGCATTTTTCCACATTTCTGAAATATCATCACCAATTAGTTCCTCATCAAGAGGCATTACTTTTTCCGTATAGTCATCTTGCTGGATGAAGTTCCTATCTAGAAATACCGTGAGATTATCAAGTTTGTATTTTGAGGCAGTCATTGCGGCTTCCCAAACCTGTCCTTCGTCTGATTCACCATCTCCCATTATGGTGTATATTCGGTGCTGTTTTTGATCAATTCTTGCGGCAAGTGCCATTCCTATGGAAAAAGACAGCCCAATTCCCAGTGAACCGCCACAAAATTCTACTCCTGGACATTTGAAATCAGGGTGACCCTGTAATCTACTTTCAAACTTTCTCAAGGTTTCAACCTCTGATTTATCAAAGTATCCAGCTACTGCCAGATTTGAAAACAATCCTGGTGATGCATGTCCTTTTGACAAAACTAGTCTGTCGCGGTCTTCCCACAATGGGTTCTTTGGATCATAGCGTAAGAATTTGTGGAAGATGCATCCCATGATTTCTGCCATGGAAAATGAGCCACCTGGATGTCCAGAACCAGCAGTAGCGGTTGCTTTTATTACAAGTTTGCGTGCCTCGCGAACGCTTTTTATGATTTTATAATAATTCAGTCCCATATCTTTACAAAGTATGAAATTGAGTATTCAAAGGTAAATCCGCATTCATGATTTTTAGCGCATTTGGAGCAAATAAAAAGTTATTTCAGAAAATTTTAATTTGGTAAAACCAACAATAAAGCATGGATATTCAGAGTCTTGTGCCTATTATGATATATGACGACAAATGTTATCTTTGCGGCAAATTTGCAAAAGTTGTAAGTCTTTTTGCAAGAAAAAAATTGTTGATAGTAGGTCACTACACAGATCTTGGCATAGAAATAAAGTCAGAAATCTTTTCAGACAAGTATGATCCTACCAAAATGTTCTGGTTTATAGACGGTAAAATTGCATATGGAGGAAGAGCTGCGCTTTTGCCTCTCATCACGACTATTTTGATTGGTAAAATAAGATCTCATACTCAAAACGACATACAGGCATCTTGTAGTGCAGAGTGCAAGACCCCAAAGGCAGTCTTTCTTAGAACAAAGAGTCTCTTTTCAAGCAGCGAAAAGATTCTGATAAAATAGTCAGTATCCCCTACTATTTCTATCAGGAGCATTGTTACTGTTAGGATTTCTAAAGCCATGCTTTTCCATCATGTGATTTAGGAATCGTATATCATCATAGAACTGCTCACCGCACACTGCACAGCTTGCCATAGAGTGATTCACATATCGCCATCTTTTTAGGGTTTCCAGATCATAGATACATTATGCAAAAAACCACAAGGTTACCAAAATTATCATTTTCAATTACACCAAATCCACAAGGATATATGATTGCGTGCAATGAAATGCCATATCTTTTCACAGATGCTGCAAAAGTAGAAGATATTGATGAAAAAATGAAGAGTCTTGTTGAAGAATACATTGGATATTTTCCAGATGATGCAGAAAAACGCGGAGTGAATAGAAGTATCACAGTAGAAGCAATTTGGAAAGCTACGCCAAACAGTGTAGCATTAGATTAGAAAGGTGCCAGCACTACTGCTTCCCAAGGGCTCTCGCACCTTAGTAACACAGTAGCGACGTTGGGTTTGACTTCCGGGTTCGGAATGGGACCGGGTCGGACCCCAACACTATGGCCGGCTTGAAAGTTCTTTTGATAATCTTCTGTATTAATCTTACTTGAATAGGAGGTATAAATTGAAGAATGATTTTGTAAATCTATGACTCATCGAGTAGCAGTATTAGATAAGGAATTATGCCAGCCAAAAAAATGCGGTCTTGAGTGTATCAAGTACTGTCCAGTAAACAAATCAGGAGCTGACTGTATTGTACTAAATGAGGAGATTGGAAAAGCCCAGATAGATGAGAACATTTGCAACGGATGTGGCATTTGTGTAAAGGTATGCCCATTTGAGGCAATAACAATTGTTAATCTTGCACAAGAGCTAAAAACGGAAAAAATTCACCAGTTTGGAATAAATTCTTTCAGATTGTACAGAATTCCTACTCCAAAAAAAGGCAGAGTAGTCGGATTGCTTGGTCGAAACGGCATGGGAAAAAGTACAATTGTTAGCATTCTGTCAGGCAACCTAAAACCAAATTTAGGAAATTATGCATCACCCCCAGAGTGGAATGATATTTTAAAGAACTTTCAAGGTACCGAATTGAAACTACATTTTGAAAAAATTGCAAATGAACAGATCAAGGCATCAATAAAGCCACAACAAGTCTACAATTTAACTAAAGTGTTTGATGGAACTGCAAAAGAACTTTTAGAAAAATACGATGAGCGAAATGTCATGCCAGAACTTGTAAGAGAACTAGGATTACAAAATTCCATGGATAATAAATTGAATGAGCTCAGTGGTGGTGAGTTACAAAGACTTGCCATTGCAGTTGCTGCATCAAAAGATTCTGATTTTTACTTTTTTGACGAACCCTCTTCATACAATGATGTATTTCAAAGAATAGGCATGGCCAGAGTAATTCAAAGTCTTGCTAAACTTGACAAGAGTGTCATGGTGGTAGAACATGACTTGACCGTGCTTGATTATCTAAGTGATTTTATTGATGTGTTGTATGGAGAACCTGCTGCTTATGGTATTGTTGCAGATGTACTATCTACCAAAGTAGGAATCAATGTATTTTTGGACGGGTATCTACCAAATGAGAACGTTAGATTTCGAGACATTGCATTCAGATTTGATGCATCAACTTCAGCAGATGAGTTTGTTATGACAGATAATGTTGTTGAATATCCAGCATTACAAAGAAAATATCCTAACTTTTCTGTTTCAGTTGATGCTGGTAAAGTACGCAAAAACGAAGTTCTTGGTGTTGTAGGTGCAAACGCATTAGGTAAAACAACTCTGATGAAAATGATTGCAGGTGTTGAAAAACCTGATTTTGGCAAACTTGAATCAAATGTGAAGATTGCATACAAACCACAGTATCTGACAAATGACTTTGATGTGGAAGTAATTTCGGTTTTGGAAAAGGCAAATGGTGGCGGACTTGAAGGCACAATGGAAGAAGAACAAGTAATTGATCCCTTACGATTAACGAAACTCTATAACAAATCAGTCAAGAATCTTTCGGGAGGAGAATTACAAAAGGTTGCAGTTGTTGCATGTCTTTTACAAAAAGTAGATCTATATGCATTAGATGAACCTTCAGCGTTTCTAGATGTAGAAGATAGAATTGCAGTTGCAAAGCTTATTCAGAGATTTGTTCGCTCTTATGGCAAGTCTGCAATCATAATTGATCATGATATACAGTTGATGGATCTAATTTCTGATTCATTAGTAATTTTTGAAGGAATTCCAGGAAAAGAGGGTCATGGTACATCACCTATGCCTAAAGCACAGGGAATGAATCGTTTCTTAAGATCTCTTGATATCACGTATAGACGAGATGAGACAAGTCTTAGACCCAGAGTAAACAAAACAGAAAGCAGACTCGACAGAGAACAAAAACAGTCAGGTCACTTTTACTATAGAAATTGACTCGGATGCTAAAAGAAGCAGTGGCAGGAGTATTATCAGAAAAAGAAATTTCAGAATTATATGGTGCGTTTGATCAAATTGGAGA
This sequence comes from Nitrosopumilaceae archaeon, assembly GCA_035456305.1. Taxonomy (GTDB): domain Archaea; phylum Thermoproteota; class Nitrososphaeria; order Nitrososphaerales; family Nitrosopumilaceae; genus UBA8516. Next base: position 20,387 of record DATIDL010000056.1, on the reverse strand, counting down.
TATCATAATTATTAGGATACCCGATTCGCTTGTTACCAAGAAAAAAATAATTGGAGAAATTCTTTTGCAACAGGTAAAGACAGCCAAATCTGTTTTTTATCAATCATCTCCAGTAGAAGGAGATTTTCGAACCCGTAACTTAGAACTTCTTGCAGGAGAAGATAGAACTGAAACAGAATACAAAGAACATGGATGCAGGTTTAAGGTAGACGTCCAAAAGGCATTCTTTTCTCCAAGACTTTCTACAGAAAGAGAAAGAATTGCAAACCTAATTGAAGATGGTGAAACAGTTATCAATATGTTTGGTGGTGTGGGAATGTTTTCTATAATTGCGGCAAAGAAGAAAAAATGTACCGTCTATAATATTGACATAAATCCACATGCTGCAGCATTGTGTGAAAAAAACATAAAGCTAAACAAGCTTGCTGGAAAAGTAGAATCTATAGCAGGCGATGCTACAAAAATTATAGAAGAAAAACTCAAAGGAAAAGGTGATAGAGTTCTGATGCTTTTACCTGAGAGATCTGATGAGTTTTTAGATTCCGCATTAAAGGCTTGCAAAAAGAATGGTGTGATACATTACTACTGTCACATACATGGTGAAAGAAAAAATGAAGTTGCCAAACTTGCAAAAGAACATTTTCTTGAGATAATAAAGATAAAATCAGAAGTTCTAGGATCTAAAATAGTCAGACCAGTAGGACCTAGATTCTATCAGGCAGTGGTAGATGCAAAAATTTCAAAGTAACTACTTTTTATCGTCTGATACTAACGATGATGGAGACGGTTTTGATGTAGCCATGTTATATCCAATCCAAGACACTACTCCGAGAATTCCTCCAACTGCCATCAACACTGAGAGTTGTAAAACAATTGGGCTCCATTCAGAGAGCATTAAAAGATACGCATAGATAAAAAACGTAACAATACAAGAAATAAAGACGAATATTCCCAAGCTGCGTTGTCTAGTCATAGCGCTACTCTTTTTCTGAGTTATTTATTTTAATCTAGTAGGAGAATTCGATTGCCATAAGATAGGCATCTTCTCCGTCACGATAGTACGCCTTTATTCTTTGTTTTACAATAAATCCAATTTTTTCGTATAGTCGTACTGCCTCGTTGTTACTACAACGAACCTCAAGGTACAATTCATCTGCTTTTTTGATCTTGGCACCTGCAATTGCTTCTTCAACAAGAGCTCGTCCAATGCCTTTTTTGCGGTTTTCTTCTAACACGGCTACAGATACTACATGTCCTTTTTTGACAAAACCCAGTTTTTTAAAATTTGAAAATCCATATTCTATCTTACACATGATATAACCTACTAGTTTTCTGTCAATTTCTGCAACAAGAAATGCTTCTGGAAGCTCTGCAAGCAGACTTTCATAGAAATAATCAGAATAATGCTCAGGCAGGGTTTTCATGTTTATTTCCATTACGGGAATAAGATCACTAGGATCACATCTTCGTATAATACAACCTCCAATCTCTCTTAGTGCAACCTGCAATGCAAAATGATCAAGGACATGACAATTATTTAACCTTAAGTTAGTAAAAGAATTAATTTACACTAAATTGCAATCTATCTATTGAGCGAACCTACACAAGAGGAAATAGTATCGATGGTTTCTTCCATATTTGTTATAAGAGGAATTAGCCAAAATCTTGATGCTTTACAGTTTGAAATAGAACGGGAGGGATTTAAACAGAAGTTTGTTCAGTTTGCGCAAAAAATAGAATCTAAAAATCTAGTGGCAAGATTAGAAAGTTTCGATGGCAGAATTTTACTTTTAGTCAATAGATTCAAACCGCCCAAATCAAGACAATCTTGGATACCAAGATTACTTTTTGTAGCCACTATAATTGTTGTAATGATCGATGGATATTACAGAACGTCTAGTGCAAATTCCATAGTTTGGATAGGTGACCCATTTGAGATGGCAATTCTTTATACTGGATCTTTAATTGGAATACTTGGAGTACATGAGCTAGGTCACATCATAGCAGCAAAATGGCACAAGATCAAGACAAGTTGGCCTTACTTTATTCCCGGCATACCAGTCATTGGAGCAGTACCTACATTTGGTGCACTCATCATATCACGCAGTTTCACTATAAACAGGGACATACTGTTTGACATTGGAATTTCAGGACCAATTGCAGGCTTGATTGTTGCAATAATTGTTTCAACTTATGGGGCATATCTTTCTCCAACCATACCTGATTCACAGGCTAGTGAGCTTTTTTCACAGTCAGAACTAGTTGAGATTTATCCAAGCATAATCATGAGTGGTACACTTCTCATAGCAGGCAAGGCAATTGATGGAGTTGAAGTAATAATGTCACCAATTCTTTTTGCGGCATGGTTTGGATTTCTTATAACATTTCTTAATCTATTGCCAGCATGGCAGCTTGATGGTGGTCATATTGCTCGTGCGATGCTTGGAAAAAAGTGGCACAGAATTGCAACATATGGCAGTATTGGAGTACTTGCAGCTCTAGGCTATGTTATAATGGCACTTTTTGTTTTAATGTTCAGTATGCGAAGTCAAGATCCTAGACCGCTTGATGATATTTCTCCACTTTCAAGGAATCGAAAAAAAATTTTCATAGTTGCTATGTGTCTTGCGGTATTATGTGCGCCGCTTCCGTTTTCAATACTACCTTAACAGGATATGCGAACCATCAGAAACAACAGAAACCTTTTGTCGTTCCCCTTGTGTTTTTAAAATATAATCCATTGCATGTATTATACCACTAAATGGTAACATGCCAAGCTTTTCTTTAGTATAAAACTCTGGCAATATAGAAACAATTCCTACTTGGAATTTTTTTTCAAGCTCCGTCAAAAACAAAAGATCTTCCATCCCGTCTACATATTTTGCAGGATTTTTTAGTCTATCTAGATTCATTCTTCCTTCAATGTATTGCTGGATTGCTTCAGAGCCCACCCCTCTTCTACATTCGCCTAGAAGAATTGCAAGGCCCTCATCTTTGATTGATTCAGCACAGTTCCATAGTGAAGCGAGAGCCTTACCAAGTGTCTCACCTCCGCTTTCTTTTCCAGGACTAATTATCATAGTACGATGTTTACCAACTTCATTTATAGCAATTGGAAGTAACGATTTCGATATTGATGAGGTAGAAGATGGATGTCCTACAGCCAGATCAACTACACCCACAGAATTTCCTACCACTTCAATTGCAGATATCTCAAAGGAATCAGTAAATTTCTGTGCTATTGGAAAATTTCCAAGTTCTTCCCCAGGTGCCGGAAGATTTCCTTTTCTTTTTTCGTATGCAGCAAGCATGTGTTCTTTTCCATATTTTTTTACAAGCTTTGTAGATATGGTATTAAATCCAAACAGACCATCAAACTCTATTTCTCCAACAAATACCAGATTAGAGTTTGAAAGTTCAAGATCATTAAATTCTGCAATTGTCAAAGTAGGATCTGAGAAAATATTTTTCATTTGTTGCATACTTGGTTTATCTACAAGAAGTTTTGGTTTCGGAAGAGAGTTTTGATTACATTTTTCAAATAATACTGAGATTACTTTTTGTACTGCTTTTGAATTATCCAGTATTACGAGCTCTGTTGGTTTGTTAAGATCAAGCTGATCAAGTCTTGAGCCGATTTCTGGATCTGTTAAAAGTGTGCCTTTTGACTCTATTTTTTTATCAAGATTTTCTGCCCGTATGTCCAATACAACCTCTGTTGGGCCATAACTAAGCCAAATTTCCGGCATAAGACTACGAATAGGACAATTAAAATAAATCTGATATAGTTAATTTTGCTGTGGAGTTTGTCAAAGAATTTGCAACGTTTTTGTACCAAAATGGTGCGGTAAAATTTGGAAATTTCAAGCTTTCAAGCGGCAAAGATAGCCCTTATTACATAGATCTAAGGGTGGTGCCAAGTTATCCTCATCAGTTTAGAAAGATGATAAAGACATTTCAAAATTTAATATCAGAAAAGGTTGGATTTGATAACTTTGATTGTATTGCTTCTGTTCCTACATCAGGTCTTGTGATTGCTTCTGCACTTGCTATTGAGATTATCAAACCTCTCATCTACATAAGATCAAAGCCAAAAGAGTATGGTACTGAGAACGTCATAGAAGGAAAGATAGCAAAAGGAACCAGAGTTTTACTTGTAGATGATGTTGCTACGACTGGTCTTTCCTTGATTAATGCCATAAAGTCACTCAAAAATGAAGGCATGGTTGTCTCGGATGCATTTACAATAATAAACAGATTTGAAGGAGCGCGTGAAGCTTTAGCAGCAGAAAATGTCAGATTATATGAAATATTAGACATTGCAACATTAGTAACCACTTTACACCAGGAAAATTTTATTGATGAACAGACGTTGGATCGTGTCAAAAAACAAATAGGTTTAATCTGAAGCGCAAAAAATGCTTACAGATTTAGCTTTCGTAGATCATTAGTTCTTTTTCTTCAAGCAGAGTATGCAAGTTGTGTACTGCCCTGTATACTTCAGATTCTTTCTTTGCTCCTGTACATACAAGTTTTCCTGATGCAAAAAGCAAGATCACAGTTTTTGGATCAAGCATTCTGTGTATCAAACCAGGAAATTGCTCAGGTTCATACATACTTCTTGGCAAGGTTCTAGCTGCTTGCTCCAAGTGGATTTTACCACCAAGGCTTGCAGATGCCACAATATTTTGTATTACAATGACAGCATCCTTTTTGATTTTGATACCGCCTTTTCGAAGCTTTTGTACTACGCTTCTTACTGCTTTGATAGCCTGATCTTCGGATTTTGCTCCGGTACAAACCATCTTGCCAGAACTAAAAATCAGTGTTGCAGTTTTTGGTGACTTTAATCTGAAGACCAGTCCTGGAAATTGATCAGGATGATACTCAACATCTGGAAAAGTTTGCGTGATGACATTGAGATCAATTTTTTGATCTACAGACGCAGAAGCCACAACATTTTCTATACTGACTATTGGTTTTGTTTGAGGCATGTTTGCTTCCTTATAAAGGGCTTTATATATACTCTATAATGTTTTTGCCCAGTACTGTTTGTGTCAAATTTATCAAATCATCATTTCCATGAAAAAACTGCATAGGCAGCTCAGACAAATGCCTTCACATCATTAGTTCAGATATAACTCTGATTCTTCATTGCAGCCCAATGAAAATCAGCTACTGCTTATTTTAAAACTAGTGGCATGGAAAGCCGGCAGCATGTCTCATATCATGAGTTAGCTCATGAAGATAAAGAGAATCAAAAGCTTCTTGACCAAATGCTATGCTAAAGAGATGACCTTGATCAAATCCTACTGCAAAAATTCCAAGACCTGCGATTACCAAGAGGATTGCAATTGCAAACATCGGGACTCCCATCTTGTTTGTTGTGAGTAGGCTTGTATTGACCATGAAGTTTCTGAGAAAACTCGTTATATAAGGTTTAATCAACATCGGATCTCATTAAAATCAGGATCACATTTTTGATTAAAGATCCCAATTCTGTGTTTAAGATCAAGACAGCTCGAATATTCCATCGAACCGGATTCAAGTTCTTTTAGATCAAAATCAATTTCAACTCTTTTCGGATAACAAATACTAGATGCTTGAAAAATTACTATCGCAGACACTATTCCTACACCTAGAATAATTGAAATGATGACTGGTTTTTGCATCAAAGTTGATGTGATTTACTAAATTAAAAAGAAGTGGGCCCAAAGGGCTTCGATCCCTTGGCTCACCGGTTATGAGCCGGTTACTCTACCAAGCTGAGTTATGGGCCCACGAAAAAACAGGTTTGAATGGAGTATAAAAATGGTATTAGAGATCAACAGTATGCTTCATAACAACTGTCAAGCAACATGTTTTGAGCGGCAATAGATCTGCTTGCAGTTTGGAATAATTCCTCTTCTTTTTCATCTGAAACATTTTCTAGAACTCTCCTCCAAGTTGCTGCATGTCTGATGTCAGCTTCTGCGTGCAATCTAAAATACTCAATTGCTTCGTCACTTGTCAAACCATAAAACTTTCTCAGACCATCAATTTTTGAGAGGCTAATTTTTGGAATCTCTTGTTCTAATGCATACATTGCAGCTGCACCATCCTCGTAAGAATTCATAAGGGACGCAAGTTCTGCTACAGCTTTTCTTGTCTTTACAAGACCAGAATATTTTTCCAACTCGGTTTGTGATACTCCCAGTGCACTTGCAAATTTCATCCAAGGTGTTATGTGTTCTGTTTCTTCTTTTTGATTAGCTGCAAGCTCATTTTTAATCGAGTTTGGACTTTGTTGCATTACTGCACCAACAAATGATGGTACTGCCTTGACTAGTTGAAAATATTCTTTTGAATAACCATTAAGAGAATTAAGGGTTAATTTTCCTTCAGACCACATTACGTAGAATTGGTGTTTTAGCAAACTTTGTTTTTCTACCAACTCATCTATTCTTTTGACTAGTGAATTCATGCGATTAATGAAATCCAGCCAATAAAAAAATCTTTTGAACACTTCAAAAGGATTTTATGGACAAAAAACAGGATGCAGTTGGGCTCCAGTGGTGTAGACCGGTCAAGCATACCGCCCTTTCAAGGCGGTGATCCCGGGTTCAAATTCTTTATGATGAAAATCCCGGCTGGAGCACCTACAAAGCATTAATATTCTAACATCAGGTTAAGCTTAACAGTGCAAGTGTGTGGATAGAAAAAATTTTGAAATTAATCCTCTCATAAAAGACTACAAACAATATCTCGACAAAATCAATTTAGCATTAAAACATGAGCTTGAACTTTACTCTGCATCAGAATTTGTTGAACCATTACAATATGCATTGGATGGAGGAAAACGCATTAGACCTCTTATTTTGATGCTATCTGCAGAAAGTGTTGGAATTTGTGATGAAAACGCCTATACTGCAGCTTGTGCCGTGGAGTTACTACATACAGAATCAGTGATACATGATGACATAATAGATAATGAGACATTACGAAGAAGAAAAGATCCCTTCCACATAAAATACGGATATAATACAAGTATTCTTACTGGCGATTTTGTGCTTGGATTAATCCTAAACATTACATCAAGAATCGATAATCCGAGAATTGCAAGTGAGCTTGCTACTACGGCCATGATGATGAGTGATGGCGAAATGATCGAAGCTAGATTAGAATCAAGTGAAGATGTTACTTTTGATGATTATCTTAAAGTCATAGAATACAAAACCGCAACTGCTTTTGAAGCTGCATCAAAAATTGGTGCCATACTTGGTGGTGGTACAGAAGAACAAATACTTGCACTTGCCGAATATGGAAAGAATGTGGGAATTGCATATCAGATTCATGATGACTTGCAAGATTGGAATAATGAAGACAAGTTGTTTAATGTCCTAATAAAAAAGAGCTCAGATCCTCGTGATGTTTTTAACCACATGGATTATTTGTTGAAAGATTATTCTCTAAAATCAAAATCTGGTCTACGAAAGATAGAAGAGTGTACTGCCAAATCTCATTTGGAAAATCTTGTAGACCTTACAATGTTTAAGGTACAGTAGGCATTGTCAAGTTTGGAACTGCAGATTGTGCAAACTGAATCATAGGATCTGGATATACTCCTGTTGCCACCATAAAGATTATCGAGAATATCATTACTGCGATAATTGATTTTGGTTCTTTTACTCTCTTCTCAGACTCGCCTTCTTCAAAGTACATTTTTCTGATAATCCAACCATAGTAAGCAAGCGATAGCGCACTGTTTAGAACTCCTGCTATGGCAAGATACGGAGCCCATGAGACAACAGAACCTGCATCTATAGCCGAGCCAAATAACATCAATTTACTCCAAAATCCATTCAATGGAGGAACACCAGCTAATGCAAGTAGTGATATGACTAGTCCAATCGATGTTATCGGCATTCTCTTTCCAAGACCTTTGATTTTATCAAGGTGGGAAACTGCCAGAGTTGCAATTATTCCTGCAACTGCAATAAATGCAGCACCTTTCATCACAGCATGGTTTAGAATGTGGTAAAGTGATGCTTGTAATCCGATTTGTGAAAATGGTGCAATACTCATACCAATCAAGATGTATCCTGCTTGTCCAATGCTAGAATATGCTAACATTCTTGTGATGTTTTTCTGCATAATTGCAGCAAGGTTTCCAACAGTCATTGTCATAATAGCAACAACTCCAAGTGCAAAAGTCCATTCCATGTTTAGTGCAACTGTTCCCATAATGACTACACGCAAAGCTGCAGCAAATCCTGCTTTCTTTGTACCAGCAGCCAAAAGTGCAGAAATTGTAGTAGGAGAACCTTCGTATGTATCAGGCAACCACATGTGAAATGGCACCAATCCCATTTTGAATCCAAATCCTGCAATAAACATGGCTACGGCAAGAAGAGCAAGCGGCATCATGTCGGATTGCAGATTAGAAAATCCAGATATCACTTCTGAAATATTTGTTGAACCTGTTAATCCATATGCAATTGAAATTCCATAAATTATAATTGCAGATGACAAGGCTCCAAACAAAAAGTACTTGAGTGCGGCTTCATTTGACGATGGATCCTTTTTCATAAATCCCGCAAGAACGTAAGTTGGAATACTCATGAGCTCCCAAGCAACCAATAGCATTACCAAGTCTGTAGAATATGCTATGAGTACCATTCCGATTGATGAGAGGAGAATCAGAGAATAGTATACTGCGGGATGAGCCTTACCTCGCATGTAATTAAAAGAGCCTACAGTTGTCATTATTGCTACAATGAGCATGGCTATTGCAAAGAATGCACCAAACATATCATCGACTAGAACATTTTCTGAGAATATTGCAGCAGGTATAACATGATTGGATATTATTTGATATATGACAAATCCAATTGCTGCAAGTAAAGCTCCAAAAGTAATTGCACCATAAAATGAAGACGAGCCTTTGTCTTTCCTTATTACATTAATTACTGGTAAAATTACGCCAATTGCGCCAAGTATTACAGTTAGAATGATTGGTGTTGAAGTAAAGTCTATCATTTCTTTTCTCCTAAATTAGCAAAAGCAATACTACAAAGAGTATTCCTGCTCCAAATACATACAAATAAGATTGTGAAATTCCGGTTTGAGTGCCTTGAATTACTTTGGCACTCCAACCAACTGCTTTTTCTGAACCTTTGTTCATGCCATCAATGACAGTGCTTTCCATGTATCTCCAAATTCCTCTTGCAAAGTACAATGGTGCAATTACAAAGCACCAGTAAATGATAGAATTCAGGTACCATCTGTTTAAGAAAAATTTGTGTATTCCATAGAAGAATAGATTAGAGTTAACAAATTTCACCGGATCTACAAATCTTCCAATATAGAAGATATATCCAAGACCAAATCCAACTGCAAATGCAAGTAATGAAGCCACAAGTGCTATTGGATTAATGCCACTTAGAAATCCTCCAAGCATTGCCTCTGATTCCAGTGCAACTTCTTCATGAGCAGATTCTATTCCAAAGGTGTGAGACAGATATTCTGTAAACAGGTGATGAATTCCTTGTTCAGCAGACAATCCAATTATACCAATGCCTATAGTTAGTACGGCAAGGATTCCATATGGAATCCACATTGATTTTGGTGCTTCATGTATGTGATGTCCTTCCTTTTCCATTTTTTCAATGTGCTTGCTCTTGTTTCCAAAGAATACCATACCAATCATTCTTGTCGTATAGAATGCAGTAATTATCGCAGTAACAAGGGCAATTGCAAATATTGGAATTGCCCAAGTGTTTCCAGACTCATATACTGCTGCAAAGATTGCATCTTTGCTCCAGAATCCAGTTGTGATAAATGGTGCACCCATTAATGCAAGACCGGCTGCCCACATGAAGGCATATGTCTTTCGCATATGTTTTCGTAATCCACCCATGTCAGTCATGAATCTAGAACCAACAACATGTAACAATGACCCTGCAGCCATAAACAATGAAGCCTTGAACATTGCATGTGAAATCAGATGGAAGAATCCTGCAGTGTAACCATCAACAAACTGTTGTGAGAGTCCAGCAATTCCAAGTGCCATCATCATGTATCCAATTTGTGAACCTGTTGAGTATGCGAGTACTTTTTTGATTTCAGGTGAAACCATTCCTTGTGTAGCAAGCAATAGTGCAGTGATTGCACCTACCCATGTAACAATTTCAAAGAATTGATCCATACCAACTCCTACTGCTGCAAGGGCAAAAAACAACGGACCCAATCGTGCTACCAAAAAGACTCCAGCTTTTACCATTGTAGCTGCATGTATCAAAGCAGAAACTGCAGTTGGACCAGTCATTGCCTCAAGTAACCATTCATTTAATGGAAACTGTGCTGATTTGCCAACTGCTCCACCAAAGAGCAATACTGCTGCTGGTATTAGGAGGCCTTGAGCAGACATGGTAGTTGCCCATGCAGTGTCATTTGTTAATTCTCTAAACCCAAACGTTCCAGCAAATGCAAATATCAAAAACATTCCAGCAAGCATCATGATGTCTCCCACCTTGGTCATGATGAATGCCTTCATTCCAGCATGTGTTGGAGAATAATATTGTAATACGCCAAGTGCGGTGTATCCTTCTGTTCCAACATGATCTTTCTTTTTGTCTTGATACCAAAAACTAATCAAAGCATATGATGCAAGTCCTACTCCTTCCCACCCAAAGAAGAGCTGCAAGAAATTATCAGACAAAACAATTAGCTGCATGGAACCAATGAAAAACATCATCCAGAACCAGAATCTAGTAATGTTCCTGTCACCTTTCATGTAACCAGTACTGTACACCATGATCAAAAATGAAATCCATGCTACTACATTTGCCATTAAAACTGCAAGCGGATCAGCCAAGACACCTGCCTTTATTCCGATTGATGATATCCATGAGATTTGGTCATGTGTTTCATATCCTTCAAGTGCTGCTGGCAAAAGTGTTGTTGCAGAAAGTGCGCTCATGAGTGCAAAGCCTACAGCAATTCCACTAGTAGCACGTTTTGAGAATTTGGCAACCCCAGGAATTATCAAAGCTGCAATGAAAGGTAGGATCCAAATTGCCCAAGCACTCATGCCCCCTGCTTCTAAACCAAATCCAAGAATTTCAGATGCCATAAACTAGATCCCCATTACTCCATTCATGAAAGGAATTATTTGGTTGAAGAATATGTCAGGATATATTCCTACGACTATTGAAAATCCTGCTAGTACCATCATCGGTGCGGTGATATACCAATTTGCTTCTTTTGTGTTTGAAAGGTTTTCTGGAAGTTTTCCAAAAAATATTCTTTTCATCATCCATAAGATGTACGACATCGTGATGACAGTAGATACAAGACCTAGACCAAATGCAATCATTCGGATTGTTGAACCTTCTTGAATTGCAGTTTGTAGTGCACCATAGAACAGAGTCCATTCTCCCATGAATCCACTTGTTGGTGGAACGCCCATGATTGTAAGAGCACCAATCATCGCACAAACTGCAGTAATTGGCATCTTTCCTGCAAGCCCACCAAGTTTTGTCATACTTCGTGTGCCAACTTGTAGTATGATGGCACCTGCCATCATGAAAAGCAGTCCCTTTCCTAGTCCGTGTGATACATACATCATCTCAGAACCAGCAAGTCCAAGTGCAGAAGCAGAACCAATTCCAAATAACAGATATCCCATCTGGCTGATACTAGAATATGCAAATAATCTTTTGATGTCGTCTTGCATTAGTGCCATTGCACCACCATAAAGCATCGTAGCTAATCCCCACAAGTTCAGATAAAGTGCCAAGTTTTCGTATTGCCCAGGCAAAAGCATAACTAATAATCTGAAAAGACCATATGCTCCAATTCCGATCATTGCGGGTGACAAGAGTGCGCTAATAGGAGTAGGAGCTTCGGCGTGTGCATATGGTAGCCATATGTGGAAGATAAATGCGGCAAGTTTTACTGCTAGTCCAATTACTATAGCAACGGCGGCAAACGCAAGAACGTCAGGTGGTACACCTTCTTCTCGTATGTCAACAAAATCAAAGCTTCCAATACTAAGTCCTATTGCTAAAAAGCCAAGAAGTAAAACTACTGCACCTACATGAGTCCAGAAAAAGAACAAAAGTGCAATTCTTCTTCTTGCACCATATCCATAAAATGCAATTAAAAAGAAACCTGGAATTAGCATCACTTCAAAGAAGACATAAAATTCTATCAGATTCGTAGCAAGAACAGTTCCAAGCATTCCCATTGCAAAAACAAGGTATAACGCAAAGTAAATTCCGATTTGATTATTCAGATATCCTTTCAAAGCCGATGATTCGATCATCGCAGTTGATTGGCCATCACCAATCATCTGTTTTTGGTGATGCATTTTTTCTTCAAACTGTTCTTTTATTTTTGCAACCATGTATGGTTTAGAGTACAATGCAAGTACTGTGGATAGAACATAGATTATGATTGCAAATGGGGATGCTAGTCCATCAAGTAAGAATCCAAATTCTCCAAACATTTGAGTCCATGGATAGTGTTCTTCATATGTTCCAGAAAACACTGGAGCAATCAGTATGGTTGTACAATAAAGTAAGACACCAAAAGTAAACCAAGTTGCTGCATTAGGTCCAGATTTTCTTCCAAGATAATATGCTACAGGTGACAGTAGTAGCGGTAAAAAGACCGCTTGCAACAAGAGATATTGCATTATCCTTTCAAGCTCCTAAAGTCTGCAATATCGATGTTTTTGTACATTCTATATGCAACAATTACTAGTGCCAACCCTACTGCAACTTCAGCAGCTGCAATAGCTATAGAAAATAGCGCTAATGTCTGTCCTTGGCTGTTTGGGATAAATCTTGAGAATGCAACTAAGTTGAGATTTGCCGCATTCACTATCATTTCTATGGCAAAAAGCATTCTGATAGCATTTCTTTTTACTGCTAGTCCGTATACTCCGATAGCTAAGAGAGCTACCGATACTAGAACAAATTCAATCAGTTCGTTGCTCATTTGCTACATCCTCCCTTCTTGCCAAGGCTAAAGCTCCGATAACTGCAGATGCCAGGATAAGCGCCATTACAACTAGTGCTGGCGAATAATATGTAAGAAAGTCTTCACCGATTTCTCTAAAGTCGACTGCAGGTGCGTCTACTTCCATTGATTTTATTCCAGAGCCAATTATTATAGTACCAATTCCAAGCATAATTACAATCATCAAACCAATTCCGGCGTATCTTCTTCTAGGATCTTCAACTTTGTTAAAGATCAGTTCACGTCTTACAAGCATTACAGTAAATAGTATGAGTACAGCGATTGAACCAACATATACTGAGATTTGAAACATTGCCACAAATGGGGCATCAAGCAATAAGAAAAATCCTGCAACACCTGCAAGTGTAACCATCAAAGCTATTGAACCGTAAATCATCGAACGGATTTCAAGTGCTGCTATTGCAGAACCAATTGTTAAAACAGAAATCGCAAGAAATACTGCATCAGCCATGTGTAGCACCCCGGTCATCTATTTTTATTTCTACATCTTGGTCTACCTTTGGGATTACAGCGAGCTGACCGGGTGTATAGATTAACCCTTCTTTTGTAAATGAAGAAAGCTCATAGTCATTTGTCATGTATAATGCATAAAATGGGCATGCGTCTACACATAATCCACAGAATACACATTTTCCAAAATCAATCTGCGGCATTATTGCTTTCTTGTTGTGTTTCCAAGTTTCATCCACTTTTACCATTGCAATGGCTTCGGCAATCCCCTCACATGCGATAGCGCAGAGCTGGCAACCAGTGCACTTATCATGGAATAGTATGTGTCGTCCCTTCAGACCAGCAATTCCTACTCCAGTCTGAGGATCGAACTGAAAGCCATCGCCTACAAACTTTAGTTTTTGTTCTGGATAACGTAATGTAAATCGTTTAACTGCAAGGTGTTTTACACCAGAATTAAGAGCGCGTATGATTCCACCTGCACTAGTCATTGTATCAATCCTCCCGGACCCAAGACACCTGCATAGTACAAAGCTAGAGCTATAAAGATGTTAACGAATGCTAATCCAATTAGTTTGTACCAACCGGTGTGCAAAAGAAGATCTATTCTAATTCTTGGCATTACACCTCTTGGAAGTAAGATTACAAGTATGACTCCAACTGTTTTTATTGTGAACCATAAAGTTGCATTTAGCATTTCTTGATCTAGTAATGGAAGACCTGGAATCTGAGCTGTTATTGGACCCATTGTGATTCCATGTGTTATTATTTCCTCTGGGAATGGCGGCCATACCATTGGACCATTCCATCCACCCAAAAACAAAATCGTAAACAGTGCAGCAAATGCATACAATTTCAAATAAGAGCCAAGTTGAACTAACCCGTACATCATACCAGAAAATTCAGTCAACCAGCCAGCAACAATTTCACTTTCTGCTTCTGGAAGATCGAATGGAATTCTTTCTAGCTCTGCAAGTATTGTGGTGAAAAACACGATTGCGCCTATTGGCATGAATATAATCCACCAATAGTGTTGTTGTGATTCAACGATTTCAGTGAGATTTAGTGTTCCTGTTAAAATTACAATTCCAAGCAACGACAGTATTAGTGGAATTTCAAATGAGATCATTTGGTGAAGAGCTCTAATTCCTCCAATGAATGGGAATTTACTGTTTGAAGCCCATGATGAGAGAACGGTAATTATCGGAAAGAAGCCGATGACTGCAAATACAGCCAATAATCCTACATCAATGTCTGCAACAACCCAGCCTGGTGCAACTGGGATCAATGAGATGAATGCCGCAGCAGTTCCTACAAATAGCAACGGTGCAGCCCAGAAAATTGGCTTATCAGCTTTGGCTGGAATGATTATTTCTTTTGATATCAATTTTAGTCCATCACCCATCAGTTGTAAAATTCCTTCTATCTTTCCACAATAAAGCGGTCCTACACGAAGTTGCATTTTCGCAAGAAACTTTCTTTCTATGAATATTGTTGCCGCTGCAAGAAGCGCAGCAAAGCCAAATCCAGGGAATGTGGTAATTCTAAAAAAATCAGTTTGCATTAGCGATTTTATAATTGGTAAAGTTCTAGATGGATCAGCTATCCACGTCAATGCAAGATATGGTGTTAAGAGAGTACCATTAATTTCTGGCAATTCAATGTAAAAGAGTGCGATCATTGCAGCTGGTAGACCAATGAGTGTAAACAACACCACAATCCAAAAGATCAGATCTGTTAGTGATGCGATAAATCTGCTTAATCTAAACTCTGGTGCAATTGTAGACATTTATCTATCAGCCTCCACTGGCCAATAATTAAGGCTCCAATAAACAGCTGGCATGTTTCCAAGCTTTTCTCCTTTAAGCAAATATGGCATGCATATGAGATTTCTAAATGAGCCTACGCTGATTTTCACTCTATATGGTTCAGGTTTGCCGTCTGACACAACATACATTCCAAGTGAACCCCTTCCTGACTCTACTCTACGATACACTTCTTCATTTCCACCTTTTGGATTAGGTTTTAATTTTACTCTTACAGAACCTGACTTTGGCATTTTTTTCAATGCATCTTTTATTATTCTACAGCTTTCAAGCATGTCAAGATAGGGAACTCGTGATCTTGCGTAAGAATCGCCTTCTTTGAGTACTTGTGATTGAAAATCCAAGTTCTCATAAACATCGTAAGGCTCTTTCTTTCTGATGTCAAAGTCTACCCCGGCAGAACGAAGAACAGAGCCAGTAGTTCCAAGTCTAATTGCATCCATTCTTGATAAGATTCCAGTTCCCTCTGTTCTCTGTTTTAGAACAGGATTTTGGTAGAAAATATCTTCATATTGTTTTAATCTATGCTCAAAGTAGGCCACTTGTTTTAAGCATCGTTCTTCAAAGTTTGCAGGTAGATCATTTCGTACACCACCTGGTACAAAGTATGCATGTGTAACTCTAGCTCCAGACATTGCTTCCAAAAGATCAATAAACAATTCTCTATCACCAGCTGGCCACATGAACATTGTAGAATGACCCAGAAAGATTCCGTAAATTGCAAGCCAATAAAGAGTATACACACAACGATTTAGTTCGGATGCAATTACACGGATGTATTTTGCTCTCTCTGGTACTTCAATTCCCAAAAGATCCTCTACTGCAAGACAATACGGATACAGTATATTGCAAGAATCATGAATTACAGGTCTTTCAAGATGTGGAATGTTTTGTATGTAGTTTCTATATTCCGCCATTTTTTCTTCTCCACGATGTACATATCCAGGATCAGGATCACAAGATACAATATAATCTCCATCAACTTTGATGATAAGTCGCATGTGGCCAGAACCAGGATGTTGTGGACCAACGTTTAACGTCATTATCCTTTCATCTGCTTTTTCAAGTTGAATGCCTGGAGGTAGTCGTACTGTCATTTTATCTTCCCTTTATTTTGAAGTCCTTTCTCATTGGTGGTATATCTGCCCAGTCTTCTGGCAAAAGTAATCTTCTATTATCAGGATGATTTTCAAAGTATACGCCAAGCATTTCAAAACACTCTCTCTCATGAAACTCTACGCTATAGAAAATATCTCTAAGGGACGGCATTCTTGTGCTATCATTTCCAGGATTTGGAATTTCTTCTCTTGGCAGTCTAGTTGCTAAAGTAAGTATTTGCTTTGCAAGTTGTGGATCAGAATATGAACCTAAGTGATAAACAACCTCAATTTCTTTTGAATTAGGATAATCTACACCTGTTACAGATTCTGCATGATCAAAGTTCAGTTCATCACGAATGTATGCTGCGATATTTAGAATATCTTCTTTCTTTGTGTTTATTCTAATTCTATTTGGTTTGATAAAACCGATAACAGATTTTGTGCCAAACTTGGAAGTAATTTTTTCGGCAAGAGATTTTTCAAATGTTGGTTCTGCTATGGATACAGTTTCTTTTTTGGCAACATCCGGCTTTGTTCCTACAGTTTCACTGGGTTTTACATCAGTTGTTTCAGAACTCATTATTACCTAGCCTTCATTCTCTTAATTTTTTCTTGAAGCAGCATGCATCCTTGTATAAGAGTTTCAGGTCTAGGAGGACAACCCGGTACGTAAACATCGACAGGAAGTATTCCATCAATTCCAGGCAGAACATTGTACGAATCAAAGTACAATCCACCCGTGATTGCACATGCACCCATAGCGATAACATATTTTGGTTCTGGCATCTGATCATAAACCATTCTGAGTCTTGGAGCCATTTTTCTGGTAATAGTTCCCTGAACTACAACTAGATCGCATTGCCTTAGAGAACCAAAGGCTTCAATGATTCCAAATCTTTCTACATCATACCTTGGACCTGATGCAGCTCCAAATTCTACGCTACAACATGCAGTCTCGATGTGTACGGGCCAAAGTGACCACAGCCTACCCCAGTTAATTGCATAACCAAGTGGCTTGTCAATTGCTTTAACAAGAATATCTCCTAGTTTTCCAACAAATACATTTGCTGCATTCTGAGAGATTAGTTCTTTTTGCAATTTTTGTCCCTCTTGACTTGATTATATGTCATATTTGATTTAAGAATTACCAAATATTTCTCCTCCCTGATTGGTATAGTGCAAATGCAAATGAGGCAAACATTATTCCTAAAAATGCTATGATTGGAAGAGTTGCAGATTTTGGGAGATTTAACAACGTTGTTCCCCATGCATATAAGAAAATAGACATGACATCAAAAACTACAAACATCAAAACGTATGCATAATATTGCATCATGAAATGAGTTCTACCTTCCCCACTTGGTACTTGACCACATTCCATTGGAAGAAATTTAACAGGATTACTTCTTTTTCTTGGAGATATCATTCTAGAAAGAATAAGTGCGGGGGCAGTTGCTACAATTGCAAATCCAAACATCAACAATACAGGGCTAAAGCTGCCAGATACCTCTCCTACCAAAGTAGCTAAAAAGCCGGTCGGAGAGTATAAAAATCTATGCACATTTAACGATCATTTTTTCATTGAACTAAGTTTCACAACTATCTTAATTTTGCACATTCCTAGATTTAGAGTATGATAAGAAAAAATGGAAATTAGTGATGTGAGTGACCACAACCACAAGAGTCGTGACTTTCTTCTGTTCCATGTGAACCTTTTTCCACACACCTTGAACATTTGTCAGAGCCTGTTGGAGAGAAAAATCCAATTCCACATGAAACACATTTCATACTTGGCATAAAGTTACTGTATATCTCTTGTATTTATTGATACACCAAACAAATCTTAATGATTGATATATGACAGTTTGAACCTCTTATGTATGACCGTAAACGTAGGAGATAAAGCCCCAAGTTTTACCTTGGTAGATACTGACTTGAAGATGCGAAGTCTTGATGAGTTCAAAGGTAAAAAAGTTGTACTATCATTTTTTGTGGCAGCAAGCTCACCTGTCTGTACAAAAGAGATGTGTACTTTCCGGGATTCATGGGAACAGATATCAAAACTTGGCGCTCAAGTTATTGGAATTAGTAATGATGGTCCATTTGCAAACAAGGCTTTTGCAGAAACACATCATCTGAATTTTCCAGTACTTGGAGACTACAAGAGTCAAACAATACGAGATTATGATGTTCTAATGCCAGATCTCTTGCATGTGAAAGGATATGACGCAGCAAAGCGTTCTGTTTTCATTGTTGATGAGGGCGGCAAAATAGTATACAAATGGGTTTCTGACAATCCGCTAATAGAACCAAACTACCAAGAGATAATGAACTTTCTAAACAAAGGGAATTAGTTCCTTTGTTTTTATTTTAGAATTATTTATTCTATTTCCATTAATACATCATTTTTTGCGACTGATGCGCCTTGTTTGATCTTCATAGACTTGATTACGCCATCTTTATGAGATTTTATTGAAACTTGCATTTTCATGGATTCTAATACACACAACACATCTCCTTTTTTGACTTGGTTTCCAACGGTTGTGTTAATTGATACAACTCGACCAGGGATTTGACTTCGCAGACTTAATTGTGAATCACCACCAGATTCAGAGCCAGAATTTTTGTAAACAATTTCATCAAGAGATGTATGTTTATCAAATGTTATCTGTACGCCATTTACAACCAGTGTCATTTTAGCAGTATTATTATCAAGATATTTGACAGTGTGATGAGTATTATCAAGCATGAATTCTATTTTATCAGAAGTCATGTTGAGAATCTTGAGATTTCTTTCCTTTCCTTGTATTTTTACAACATATTCTGAGTTACCAAGACTTCGAATAATTTCAGCATCAAATTTGCTTCCAAGATTTTCAATTCTAAAATCCATGCGATTATGCACTATCCAGTTGACTCTTCCAGCGGATGTTATTTTCTACACGTGATTTTATTCTATTTTTAAGAAATTCAGAATGAATTACTGCTGCCGCCAGAGCTGCATCAGTATTGTAGGAGATATTTTTTTTGATATCATCCCGTAGTCTGTCCAAGATTTTGAATCTGTCAAGAAAATCGGTGGACAAATCACCGTTGATGAATTCTTCACTATCAAGTATTGTTTTGTAAAGTGGTATCGATGTCTCTACGCCCTCAATATAAAAATCTGATAATGCAAGCTGCATTCTTTGTCGTGATTCTTCAAAGGTTCCTCCCCATGTGACAAGCTTTGCCATTAAGGAGTCGTAGTATGGAGAAACAGTGCAACCTGGATAAAGGTAAGTGTCAACGCGAACTCCTGGACCAGACGGAATGTTCACGTCAGGAATTGGACCTGTAGATGGCGCAAAATCAAGAAATGTATCTTCTGCATTTATTCTGCATTCAATTGCACAACCTTTTAGCTTCAAATCTTTTTGTTTGAATGGAATTTCTTTTCCATTTGCAATATCAATCTGCAGTTTTACCAAGTCTAAGCCTGAAACAAGTTCTGTTACAGGATGTTCTACCTGAAGTCTTGCGTTGATTTCTATGAAATAAAATGTTCCATCATCTAACCTTAGAAATTCTGCAGTACCAGCATTTGTATAATCAACTGCAGTTGCTGCGTTGATGGCAAGTTTTCCAATTTCATCCCGTGTCTTTTGATCAACCACAGGTGATGGAGACATTTCAATGAGTTTTTGGTGTCTTCTTTGAATAGAACACTCTCGTTCAAAAATATGTACAGCGTTTCCATGCTTATCTCTGAATAATTGATATTCTATGTGTCTGATTTTTGGAAGAAATTTCTCCACAAAAAGTGCGGATTTTCCAAATGCTGCTTTTGATTCTCCTGATGCAATTTCAAAGGCTTCCCTAAGTTCTTTCTCATTATGGACTAATCTTATTCCTCTTCCTCCACCTCCAAATACAGACTTGAGCAAAACAGGGTAACCTATCTGATGAGCAATGTCAAGTGCTTTCTCTACCTCTTCTACTATTC
>DATIDL010000055.1:0-10295 GCA_035456305.1 Nitrosopumilaceae archaeon | reverse complement strand
AAGCACTATATTATTTCCAGCTTCAGAAAGCTCAAAATCAATCTCGTTTCCAAATGTGTGGACCTTTGGCTCCACATCGATATGAACACCAAGTGTTTTTTCAAGCTCGTTTATTGTAGAACCGCCACGCCCAATGATAGATGGCATTACTTCCTTGTCTACTCGTACCTGAATGCGGCTGTTTGATAAAATCTCAATTTCTGCGTCTGGATCAAACCTGCGTATTGTTTCCCTTATCTTGGATTCTGCAAGCTTTTCTATTCCGCCGCTTTTTGCCTCTTTTGAGATTGGGATTACAATGTTTTCCTCGCCATAAGTGTAAATTTCATATTCCAAGTTTCGGTTCTCAAAATTGCGTACCTCGATTACAGGTCTTGCAAGATCTTGCTCTGTCATGCCTGTTGGAACTTTCACTTTAAACTCTAATTCATAAACTTGGGCAATGTCTCCATTTTTTATAAATATGACCGTATCCAAAATGTGAGGAATCATTCCAAGCTCAACTTTTCCTATGAATCTCTGAATTGCATCAAGAGGCGCATTTGCATGAACTACGCCCACCATGCCAACACCTGCCAACCTCAAATCTGCAAAGACTCGAAAATCAGTAAACCTTCGAACTTCATCAAAGATGGTATAATCTGGTCTTACCAAAAGTAAAATGTCAGCAGAATTTTCAAAACTTCCATCAAGCTGGGTATACTGTGTAACCTTGTCTCCTACTTGTAGATCTCTTGGTGATTCCAGTGTTTTGACAATCTTTCCTTTCTGTGAATAAAAATCTGCAAGGCTTGATGCAAAAGTGCTTTTTCCTGATCCAGGTGGCCCTGATACAAGAATGCCTTCTGCTTTTTCCGAAAATCTTGTCATCAGTTTTTCTGGTATCTTGTATTGCTCCAATGAAAGTCTTACAGTGGGGTGTACTATGGTGGTTTCATAATTGTCTGAAAATGGAGGATGAGTTATTGCTATGCGAAAATCTTTGTATTGTATAACTAATGCACCAGGCTTTGAAATCTCGACAATTCCAGATTGGTTAATTCTTGATGCTTCCAAAATTTCTGTAGTTATCGAAGTTAGATAATCCTTTGTAAGGATTTTTTCTTCTAATTCTAAGAGTGTGAATGCACCAGGTTTTCCACGTTTTGCCATGGGTTTTGTGCCTTCTTTTAGGTGAACACTCATTGTTTGTGAATCAAAGAATTTCTCAAATTCTAGATTTGTGGTCTTGACGTCAGGCTTTGAATATCTTGTCTTTACTCCTTCGGCTTCAGCAACTAGTGCTTGTACATAATCTGCAGTGTAAAAAATTGCATCATTTTTCTTTGCAATATCTTTTATTATTGCATCAATACGACCATGGCTTGCCAACTTGATGTCATCCATGCTTGGCCGCTCTCCCTCAAACCTTATTGTTATACCATGTTTTTCAGAAATCTGACGAATTTTTTTGACTTCTTCCAGCCCCACAAAACCATATTCTTTACTTTGTGAAGCTTGTGATTGAAGCTCATCAAGCACAGCCATCGGGATAATTATCTCACAATTTTTGATATTGCCAGACTCGATTAGTTTTCCAATCTCACCATCTATTATTATGCTAGTGTCTGCAACAATCTTATCCATTACATACCAAGCGTTATCTCGCGCTTTTTATTCATACCTGTAAAAATCTATATTCACTCAATCCTGAATATTTGGCATGTCTTCACAAAAGAAGAATATATTGATAATAGAAGACAGTCTTGCTGTAGCATCCCTGATGCAGGATTTTCTAAAAAAACTCGACTATCAAGAGATCTACATTTCTGACACGGGTAGAAATGGAATCCAAGTTTTTGAGAATCTTGTAAAATCAAACAAAACTCCTGTGGTCATACTTGATTACAGGCTACCAGACATGAATGCAGATGAAATAATGACTGAAATATTTAAAATTAAACCTAACACAAAAATAATAATTGAGAGTGCAAATGAAAAAACAGATGAATCAATAAAAGACGTTCTACGATCTGGCGCATACGAATATCTTGAAAAACCAATTAGGTTTGAAAATCTAAAAAACACAATGCGGGTACTTGAGGATGAAGACAAAATTCTTGTAAACAAATCTCCTGAATCACAAACATCGCAAACACAAATTAATTCTCTGCTAAATTCATCAGTGCAGATTAGTCTGGCAAGAATCTCTGAATATTGTCACATGTCCAAAGAAGAGACTATTGAACACCTGAAGAAATTAGAATCAGATGGAAAAATTATCAAATTAGATGATATTAAAGAAATTTCATGCAATTTATGTAACTCGATGAAAATAGGACAAACTTTTCATTGTCCTTCCTGTGGTAATTCAAATTTCAAGCAAGGTACGTTGATTGAACACTACAAATGTGGTAATTTTTCTTCTGACGATTCGTATAAGGACAACATCTGTCCAAAATGTCGTAAAGAAATCAAAGTTCTTGGAGTTGATTATAAACTCCTAAAAAATTATTATATCTGTGATAGTTGTGGAAATAAATTCCCAGATCCAACTCAAGAATATCTGTGCTTGAAATGCAACAATAACTTCAAGCTTGAACAGGCAAAATGGATTGTGAGTAGTGGTTTTAGAGCTGTTAATCTGTGATTCTTAGCGTTTGTCAAGTGCCATTGCAATAGCCTTTAGCACATCATCAAAATCAAACGGTTTCATTATGTAAGCTAGTGCTCCTATTGAAACACATTCGTTAATTGTTTTAAGATTGTCACTAGCTGTTATCATTATGACTTTGGCATCCATATGTGTTGCCATTATGTCTTTGAGAGCAGATGCCCCATCTTTTTTTGGCATTGCTATATCCAATAGCAATACATCGGGATTTACTTCATTATATTTCTCTACAGCTTCTATTCCATTAGTAGCTTCTGCCACAACTTCATGATGGCCAATTTCCAGCGCATCTTTGAGAACCATTCTGATTGCATCAGAATCATCCGCGACCATTATACGTGCCATGTTTCAGAAATCTAATCATACATACTGCATATTTAAGCTCAGATCTGTATCACTGATTGAGTACGTTGGGAAAAGTTTGTAACAATTTGCTTTTGATTTGTTCCACATTAGCATTATTTGAATTCTCAAAAACACCCTTCATGATTTTAATGGATTCTGACAGGGTTTCATACGTGTCAACAAGATTTCCATTTGCAATGATATGTCTTACTATGGCATCGTTTAATCTTGCAATTTCTCCTATTCCTTCCTGTCCCATCATTGGGGCAAGACCTTTTATCTTATGAAGATGTTTTTCGATATCTTTCCCATATCTGGTAATGTCTGCATCATTATGACAATGTGATAAAATCTCTTGCAGAGAATCCAGTTCACCTTGAATCTCTTTCCTAGCCAATTTTAGAAAATCATCCGACATTTTAACTACAAAGTAGATAACTTTAATACTAACTTTTATAGGCTCTTAATTTACAAATTTAAGCGCCAATGAAGCTCATTCACAAAACATATCTGTTATTGATTATTGTAATTGCAGCTGCAATAGTCAATCTTGTTTTACTTTTAGCAACAGCAAGAGAAAATGAGAACGATTTACACGCTCTTATTCATGCAAATAATCTCAAAGTCACAACAGAACGAGTTGCAGGTCTTGCAAATTCTATAGCAAGTGGCAATGAAGAAGCGAGAGAAAACCTGATTGCGAGAATTAATGAATATGATGCTGCATACGGAGTATTGCGTACTGGTGGTATGATAGATGAAGATCAAGTTACCGCAGTGCCTTCTGAGTTAAAAACTGATTATGAAAAAATTGGACTTTCTTGGGGGATATACAAAAAAAATGCATTAACAATACAAAAAGAATCGGTCTTTGATCCCGAGATTAGAAATACACTACGATACGTTCTAGAAAAAAACGGACAAGTACTTACACTGACTGATGAAATAACGCAAGATCTTTCCACACTTGATCGTAATTACAACAGACATAAAGAAATTGCATTGGAATTAACAAACATTGCAACATCTATAGGAGAAAAGACGCTTTTAATGTCAATTGGTGAAGGCGATGAACATCGTGAGGATCTGAAAAAAAATAGATTGCTTTTTGATGCTAATCTGAAAAAATTATTGCAACTTCCATTAGACAACGAGGAAATTGATGACCTTGATATAAAACCAGAAACGCTTTCACCGATTCCACGAGAAAACTCTGATGCATTAAGAAAGTTGGATCCTTTATGGGAATCATTACAACCAAAACTAATGGTAGTAGAAACTAATTCAATAATTTCAAAAGAATTTGGGGCTGCACTAAATGCTCTCAGGGAAGAACGTCTCACTCTTTTGGAGTTGACTGATGACTTTGCTAATTCTTGGAATGATATTTTAGATAAAAAACTCAATGATAGAGGATTACTGATACAATCATTATTGGCAGCAGATATTGCAGTAATTCTTTTTGTTCTCCGTACAATTAGAAGCTCATTAAACCCATTAAACCGACTAGCTGAAGCACTTGGTCGTATAAAGGAAGGGATTTACGGTGAAAAAATTCAACATACTTCAAAAGATGAGATTGGTGTGCTGACTGACACGTTCAACGAAATGTCTATGACGATAAAAGAAAAAGAAGATGAAGCAAAGAAAATTGAAATAGCAAAAGATGAGTTTCTTGCAATGATAACGCATGAGCTAAAAACGCCACTAGTTCCTATACAGGGATATGCCGATATTTTGATTAGGGGGCATTTAGGAGATCTTAACAAGAATCAAAAAGAAAGATTAGAAATAATCAAATCAAGCTCTGCATCACTTTTGGCACTCATATCTGATCTGCTTGATGTACAAAAATTAGAGCTGGGACAACTTCGAATTAAAAAGAAACCACAAAGCATCAAAGAGATTGTTGCAAAAGCCCTAGATGTATTGACTCCGCAAGCTACAACAGATCAAATCAAATTAGTAGATGGCATAAAAAAAGATATTATTGTAACATGTGATGATGACCGTATACGCCAAGTATTGACTAACTTGATAAAAAATAGTATCAAAGCTGCGCAACCAAAAATTGGTCTAGTGGAGGTTCTGGCGGAGGATTCCAACGACGAAGTGAAGATCTCTGTTAAAGATAATGGAAAAGGCATTCCCAAAGAATCACAGAATAAAATATTTAAAAAATTCTATCAGGTAGATACATCGTCAACACGGGAAAAAGGTGGAAGTGGATTAGGATTATCCATCTGTAAAGGTATTGTTGAGACTCATGGCGGTAGGATCTGGTTTGAAAGTGAGCCCGGTAAAGGTGCCACTTTTACATTCACTCTTCCTAAAGATCAACAAACAAAATCTGCAATATAACACAAACAAAAAATACACTACGTCTATTGAACACATTGTTGAATCTAGAAGATTATGCTGATAAAGCAGTAGAATTTGCATTACAAAATGGTTCACAATATTGTGATGTCAGAGCAGAAACGATAGAAAGCCAAGGATTTCTTTTAGAAGATGGAGAAATTGAACATTTCATCACTTCAAATGATTCTGGTCTTGGCATTAGAGTTCTCGCTGGAGGTGCATGGGGGTTTCATTCTATTTCGAATCCGACCTCATTAGAAGAAATCAAAATTGCTATCCTTGGGGCAATAAAAAGTGCATTACACTATTCATCAAGGAAGACACATAAAGTAAAACTTGCAGAGACTCGTGCATATGTAGATAAAATTAATTTTAATGTAGAAAAGCTACCTGTGGTTGATGATCTGATTAAACTAGGATTAGAGTGCGATAGTATAATCAAAAACAAAAAAAGAATAAGCAAATCATCAATATCAATAGAATATGATACATTTACAAAATATTTTGTAAATAGTGACGGTGCAAGAATAAATCATAACTTTGTTGACACCATCGCAAATCTTTCTGCAACTGCATATGAATCTGGTCTAACCGAATCAGTGAATGCTACAGAAGGTGGCAGAGGTGGAATGGAAATGATACTTGGAAAAAACGATATCACAAAGACTGCAGAATTTGTAGCAAGCAAAGCATCTGAGCTTATTGATGCAAAAACTATCAAAGAAGACAAGGCTACGATAGTGATGAATCCAGACTTTGTTGCCCTTCTCACACATGAGATTCTTGGTCATCCATCAGAGGCAGACAGAGTTCTTGGGAAGGAGATGGCTTGGGCTGGAGGTGCTTGGTGGGCTGGTAAACTTGGACAACAAGTAGGCTCTGACGCATTGACAGTTATTGATGATCCAACAATTGCAGGAAATCTAGGATGTTACAAATATGATGATGAAGGGGTTCTTGCAAAAAAGAAAACTTTGATAGAAAATGGCACTCTGGTAAATCATATGCAAAGCAGAGAAACCGCATCTCTTTTTGACACGGAACCAAATTCTGGCATGCGAGCTACAAAATACGAGTTTATGCCGCTAATTAGAATGGCATGTACATGCATCAAAGAAGGTAAATGGGATCCACAAGAAATGATAAAAGAAGTAAAAAATGGTTATCTTGTTTCAAATATGAAAGTACCATCGATAGACATGATGCGATACAACTGGAGTATATCGTGTCAGTTTGCACAAAAGATAGAAAATGGTGAGCCAACAGAGTTGTTAAGAGACGTCATAGTGATGGGAACCGCTCCAGATTTTTTCAATTCTATTGATGCATGTGGAAAAGATTTTTGCGTTAGACCAATCACAAACTGCGGAAAAGGAGATCCTATGCAGATAATGCGTATGGGAAATGGAGGACCTCATATACGTGGAATTGCCACAGTCAAAAGTGTTGGAACATAAATGCCAAATATAGATGAAATAAAATCGCAGGTAATTTCATGTGTCAAATGCAGTCTTTCAAAAGCAAGAACATGTGCAGTTCCAGGCAAAGGCAATCCAAAAGCAGAACTCTTATTCATAGGCGAAGCTCCAGGTAGAAGCGAAGATCTGCAAGGCGAACCATTTGTTGGCGCAGCTGGAAAGATCTTATCAGAGGCATTATCTTTTGTTGGTCTCTCAAGAGATGAAGTCTATATAACAAATGTAGTAAAGTGTAGACCTCCAAATAACAGAGTGCCTATTCAGGAAGAAAGGGATGCCTGTAGTAACTATCTTGCATGGGAACTTGAGACAATAAAACCCAAAATAATCTGCATTATGGGGAACACTGCATATGGATCACTACTTGGTGGTAATTCGATAACAAAGAACCGTGGTAAGGTAATTGAAAAAAATGGGCGCTTGTATTTTTTAACAGTGCATCCTGCTGCAGCAATATATAATCAAGAACTAAAATCTGTACTAAAAAATGACATGAAGATGTTGGTCGAAACACTAGCTAGATTAAAAAATGATGATCGAACTTAGAATATTTCATGAGAACACTTTCACGATCGTTTTATGCAAGGGATACAGTTGATGTTGCAAGAGATTTACTAGGAAAATTGCTTGTTAGAAAAATAGGTAAAAAGATGATCTCTGGAATAATAATAGAAACGGAAGCATATCGATACAAAGATGATCAGGCAAGTCACTCTTTTGGCGGCATGACAGAACGAAACAAGGTGATGTTTGGCCAAGTCGGAAAAGCGTATGTCTACTTTACTTATGGAATGCATTATTGTGTTAATGCTGTTGCTAGAGACGATAGTTATGATGCAGGTGCTGTACTCTTGCGTGCACTAGAACCAAAGGATGGTTTGGAATTCATGATGAAGCAAAGAAATACTAAAGAAATTTCAAATCTTACAAGTGGACCTGCAAAGCTGACACAAGCATTACAAATTACTAAAAAACAATATGGTGAGGATCTCACAAAACTGTCGGAACTTTTTATCACGGAGGGAATTGAAATTAAAAAATCTGACATTGTAGAAAGGCCAAGGATTGGAATAAAAAAAGCAACTAGACGTCTTTGGAATTTTACTATATCCTAACTGTTTTCGTCTTTTTCAGGATTTAATGTCCATGGAGCAATCTTGCCTAGCACTCTTGCCCAGTTGAGACGTAGCATTAATACTACAACACCTGTCATCATGGCAACAAAAATGATTATGCCTATGTAGACTGTACTCGTGTCGTGTACTTGGTCAAGTAATGGGTCTATGTAGGAGGTACCAAATCCGTGGGCAACAAGAACAATGGCATAACTAAGAACAACTTTTCCTGCAAGTGTAGAAATGAAAAATCTCAATGGATTGTATCTTGCAAGTCCCAAGGGAACATAAACCAAATCATCTGGGATCGGAGTTGCTGCAGCTATAAAGGCAGCGGCTGCACCATAACGTTTAACCAATCTCTCAAACGGTTTTATTCTCTTGCGTGTTTTTTCATTAATCATTTTTCTTCCACCATAGCTAAGATAGAAAATTATCTGCTTTGCTGTAGTTGATGTAATTGCGCTAATTAGTACCAGGGCATGAAGATCAAATTTGTCTCCCACAGACATTGTTGCTAACAGTATGAATGCAGGAAAGGGGACAAACGGAATCAGCGAACCAAAAAAGCTTACAAGTAGAAGTCCGAGATAGCCCACTTCAGGATCTATTGGTAAAATATCGCCCAAATCCACAGTCAACCACTGGCTAGCCTATATTTAATCAGTTATTTGTTTAGTAGCCGCGTGCAAAAATCACGTTCTCTTTGCCCGGTCTTTTGCAATTGATGCAAGGAGAATCTGATTTTGTAGTGTCAAAAGGAATTACTCGTATGTCTGCCCCAGTAGTCTCTTTAATCTCCTCCTCACATTTTTGATCACCGCACCAAGATGAATTCAAAAATGCGCCAATTTCTAATTCAGATTTGAATTTTTCAAAATCAGAAATATTCTTTGTCTTTTCTTTGAGTAATTCTCTTGCCTTTTCAAACAAACTCTGTTGAATCTCTTTTAGCATTGATTCTACTCCTGTCTCAATGTTGGAAAATTCTAGATCTGATTTTTTCTGTGTGTCTCGTCTGACTAGAACCATCTTGTTCTTGGCTATGTCTTTTGGACCAATTTCTATTCGTAATGGAACTCCTTTCATCTCCCAATCATGAAATTTGTAGCCTGGAGTCCACTGGTCTCTAGAATCCACATGAACCCTTATCTTGTTTTTTGCTAGTACTTGTTGTATATGGATAGTTTTTTCTAGTACGATTTTCTTATCTTCATCAGAATAATAAATCGGAACAATGACTACTTGAATTGGAGCAACTCGTGGAGGAAGCACCAGCCCCTTGTCGTCTCCATGAACCATTATTAAAGCACCGATTAATCTCCAAGAAACCCCCCACGATGTCTGCCACGCAAAATTTTCTACGTTATTTTTGTCCAAGAATTTTACATCAAATGGTTTTGAAAAATTCTGGCCCAAAAAGTGTGATGTTCCCATTTGTAATGCCTTTCCATCTGGCATTATGGATTCCATTGTTGTGGTGTAAACTGCACCTACAAATTTTTCTTTTTCACTTTTTTTACCTGTAATTACTGGTATGGCAAGCTCTTCTTCTACAGTTTTTTTGTAAATCTCTAGTATTGTTCTGACTTCTTGTTCTGCTTCCTCTTTTGTAGAGTGAACCGTATGTCCTTCTTGCCACAAAAATTCTGATGTCCTAAGAAATGGTTTTGTAGCCTTGATCTCCGCTCGCAGGGCAGTATTCCAGAAATTGATCTTCAGAGGCAGATCCCTCCAACTCTTTATCCATTTGGAATACATTGAATATGCCAAGGTCTCAGATGTTGGGCGTAGTGCAAGCTTGTCTCCTATCTCCGTCTCGCCAGAATGTGTGACCCAGAAAACTTCTGGATTGAATCCTGCAAAATGACTAGCTTCTTTACTGAGAAGTGATTCTGGAATCAGTACTGGCAAAAAACCGTTTTCATGACCAGTACTTTTTAACTTCTCATCAAGTGATGACTTTAGGGATTCCCAAATGGAATATCCGTATGGTCTGAGAACAATGAGCCCTTTTACTGGAGCATAGTCTGCAAGCTCAGCTTTTATTACAACTTGGGTGTACCACTCGCTAAAATTTTCTTTTTTTGAAACTGTAATGCCAATCTCTTTGCTCAAATCACATCATTTTGAAAAACTATACTAATGAGCCTTTCTGGTTTTAGAGTGGGTCGCCTTTACAAAGCACTTTTCCTGTAACTCTGCTTTGAAAATTAGAACACACAAAACACTGTATGAAACCTACTTCTTCTTTAAGCACAGGGCAATCAACGGCTTCCTCTTTCATTCGTTTTAGCATTTTTGGGCTGACACCTTTCAATTTCAGCTTGCCCTTTTCATCCA
>DATIDL010000054.1:0-4410 GCA_035456305.1 Nitrosopumilaceae archaeon | reverse complement strand
CAAAAGCACTTGGTGCTATTGCAACTAATGCAGCTACAAGAGTCAAACCAACAAAAAACGAACCTATTGATTTTGACTTCATGTGTCTGCTATTTAAAGGAGGATTATAAAAATGTGCTTCTTATTTTCAGTACCGCTTTCCAAATTGCTTGTGATGAAAATATCGCACCAGCACCAGCTAAAGCTAAAATCATGATTGATGTTGAAATTGCCATAAATTGTACATTTGCTGTTGCAATTGAAATCAATGTCAAAGCTATGACTATAGAGATTATGATAATCACAAATTTGGTACTTGATCGTAATGATTTCCTATAAGCTCTGGTAATTAATCCAGCAGGCCATAGATATATTGCACCAACGAGTAATGATGCAATGATACCAGATATTACAACTGAGATCTCTCCTCCGGTGTTCAAAGTCTCTGTGACTTGTAAGATTCCAAGAAGTGGCATTATGCCAATTCTTACGGATTCCTGTAGGAAAGGATTGTTTCTTTCCACATCTGCAACTGTTGGACTAAAAGAATAGTATACTGCATTAAACACATTAAGAAAACTAGAACCTGCAACAGTTGTCATTACTGTGTTGTCTCTGTATTCTCTTAGAAATTGAACTTGTGGAGCAAGCTCAGAACCAAAAGCTGCAGTTGCTATCAAACATCCGTTCTTTGATTGAGAATCAACAACAGAGATAGAAAAAACTGCAGACTCTGTAGGAATTGGTTGAAATAGAATACCTTGTATATCAACAGAGACTTGATACTGACCAGCTATCTCAAATTGGTATGGAATTGTAACTGATCCAATTGCAGTATGAGTTAACGGAATTGAAAATACTTGGCTTTCTCCTTTTTTGACAGTTATGCTGTAATCAATATGTTCCTGAATCATATTTGTGTTTTTGTTTAAAAAATTGATCTTGAGCTTTGTCTCTTGACTTGGATTTGGTTGATCTGGAATAGTAGACAGTCCTACATTGATGGTACCCTTGTCAGTTGGTAAAACTGTCTCTTCAGACTGTTCCTGTGCATAAACAGGTAAAGCCACTATGACTAACAAAACTAAGGAAAGAAAAATCTTCAATTATACAAGTTTCTTACAAATGTAAATAAGAATTTTTCCTAGATTCCCATTACAATATAAAAATTCACAATTTTCTTATCATGTATTATGAATTTGCTTGCGGTGTTACTACGTGTAATGATATGGCATGATCATCTATTAATGCGCCAACCCCAACAGAAACATCCTTTATTCGAAGTACGATTTTTGTCAAGTCCTCTTCAACTAAATTGTATTTTTCTGCTAAAATGTCCTTTATTCTATCTTCAGTATTTGATATCTCATTTAGTCCTGATGGTATAGAAACGTCAAGTGGTTTACGCATCATTTCTTTTGGGATCTTGTCAGTACCATCCTGTATTATGTAAAACGAGATCTTGTCCACTATGATTTCATGCGGAAGAGTAGGTAGAGCATTTGCCGTATAGAACACTTGAACATCAAGAAGATTGATCTCACTTGCTGAAAGATTTCTTATCAATGTGTCTCCTTCTGATGATATTACAGAATCCAGCTGAATTCTAATTATCACAAATCCCTCAACAATCTTTTCACTATTATCATCAAATAATTGTCTGATTTCTTTGCAAACTATGCCAGTTGACGTTTCTGGTTCTAATTTTTTTATAATTGCATTTGAGCTTGTTCCGTCATTTATTACAGCATTCCAAAGTATTGTGATTGGGAAATTTTGTCTGTTAAATATGCTGATATCGCTATCATAATGACCTGGCCTTAGTGGACCCTCACTTCCAAAGACAGAACCGCAAACAAATTTTGCAGTATATGTTATGTCCTTTATTGTATTCTCTACAGGATCATCACTAATAGTATCAGTGATCGGTGTGTCATGTTCATATGCTAAACTTTCATTGTCTTGCGTATAAAAACCAGAAAAATAAATAGTCAATCCAAGTGCAAATACACCTAAAATAAAAGAAACTTTTTTCCAGCCATTCATTTTTCTTATTTTGTTTTCATTTCCCAATCATTTATACCATTAGCAAGAATCTGACTAAGAATTAAATAGAATCTTCTTAGTGTTCTCAATTGTATGCAGTTTATTCCAAAGGGCATCCCATTACTTGTCGCGTTTACACTTTTTTCATTTCTAGTCGTATTCGTATCCTATGATGCATATGGGGATGGTCTTACGATGGAAACTCTACCCCCCGCAAGCCTAGGTGACAGACAGGCAAGTCTTTTCATCCAAGTCAATCCACCAATTCTGACTTCTGACACTGCACAAGATACATTTGTGAAGCTCAGATTGTTTGATGCAAATAACAATCAGACAATCCAGTCCAACTCATTTTTTGTTGAAGTAACAAAAGATGATGAACTTTTGATGCGAGAGCTGTTCTACACAAAATCTGGATTTTTAACAATTAAATTCAAACCAACTGATACGCCTGGAAAGTGGCAAGCTTATGGAGATATAGAACCAACTCTGGGCGGATGGACTGCAACTAATGACGAGGTAAGAGTGGATGCTCCAGTCTTTTTAGAAGGAGGACTGTATCATTTTGAAATAAAATTCATTGGCGTTGATGCTGCCAAGAATATTTTTGCACAAGGTAATGAACCAACATTTAATTCCTACCTGAGTGTGGGAGATGTTTTTAAAACACCAATTAAATATCAAGCCAAGTCTTACGACGCTGAAATAATTTCATATTATGACAGAATACAGGATTTTGAATTTGATGAATCCAAAAAACTAGTTTCATTTTCTATGCCGTTTAACTGGGATGTATCAAGGTTTGAAAATCAAAATATTTTCGTACACGAAGAAATCCAAATTCCAAAATCATTCAAAGAATTTACAGACACAAATACATTTACTGCCAAAGTAAATGGTTTTCCACTTGTTGGAAGAATGCTTGCAGTAGATCCATATTCGAAAGAGGACGTACTCATACTGCATTATTTGATTAACAAAAATGATATCTTGGATCTGGCAAAAAATGTTTCTCCAGATGTAAAAACAATGGACTTTACACTCACACCAGGCTTTGCAGATGCACAAACATCAACTGAAATATTGACTGACTTTGGTGGATTCCGAGCTGAACTTGAGTGGTCTCCAGCTGATTTGAAGGCAAACACCAAAGCCGATCTCAAAGTGACATTTTATGATGCATTTTCAGGAGGACAGGTTGCAGGTGATGTAAAATATGATTTAAAAATATTGGACAAAAATGGCAATGCTGCATTCTCAAAAACTGATCTTGATGCAATCGGCGGTGCTGATACTCAATCAATTACCTTTGCAAACGACGATGTTTATACCATAGAAATAGACATCAAATCGATTACAATTAATGAAAAGACTGATTCAAGCAGACTGGGAATTGCCAGAGGCGTAGTGGTAGTGCCAGAGTTTGGATCAATCGCCATTCTGGTTTTGATAATAGCAATTGGTACTATCATAGCAACTAGAATTGTTCCGATAAGATTTAGAACTATCTAGAAACTTATCTAAAATTAGTCAGCGTTAGCAAAACTCTCTATTGCATTTTAGTCTGTTTGTACTTTGCGTCAGGAATCCAATGTGTGATTAAAGTAGGAATAATTTTTGTATGGATTTTCAAAATTGACAAATCTTATTATACAAATTTCTGCGTGAAATTATTATCCAATGATCCCTCTACGTGATGAGAATCCAAAGCCT
The DNA here is from genome assembly GCA_035456305.1 of Nitrosopumilaceae archaeon. Taxonomy (GTDB): domain Archaea; phylum Thermoproteota; class Nitrososphaeria; order Nitrososphaerales; family Nitrosopumilaceae; genus UBA8516. Next base: position 672 of record DATIDL010000054.1, on the reverse strand, counting down.
GCAGGCTACAGACCAAAGATGACTTATGCCTTGATTGCTATAAACGCGATAATATTTCTCTGGGAAGTTGCATCAACTGGGCAAATCTTTGAATTCACAAACCAAAGAGCTGCAGTGTTGTTCCATCAGTATGGAACAGTTCCTACTGACATAATAGAAGGACTGATTGATAGAGACTATGGTGTTATAGCACCACTTTTCACTTCGATGTTTCTTCATGCTGGAATAATGCACATTGGAGGAAACATGTTGTTTTTGTATATTTTTGGAGACAACATTGAATACAGATTTGGAAGAGGAAAATATCTAATACTGTATCTTTTCTGGGGACTAGTAGCTGGGTTTGCGCACATTATGTATGATCCATCAAGTCCGATTCCAGCTATAGGTGCATCAGGTGCAATTTCTGGCGTACTAGGTGCATATTTGATTATGTATCCAAATGCAAAAATAATGACTGTTATGTTTTTTGGGTTTTTCATGAGAATGTTGCATATATCTGCAAAGTGGTATCTTCCTTTCTGGTTTATTTTTCAGAATCTTTTGCCCCTTCTTATTGGATCAAGTGGTTCTGGTGTTGCTTTTCTGGCACACATTGGTGGATTTGTAATTGGTTTACTTACGGGATATATTTACAAAAAAACACACAGATCAGAATTTACATATGGAACA
>DATIDL010000053.1:0-2442 GCA_035456305.1 Nitrosopumilaceae archaeon | reverse complement strand
TACCAATGAAAAAAAATAGCAGCGGTTTGTAGGGTGAGCCTGGTTCATGCTCTTTTGTTTCTTTTGCACTTGACTTGAAAGTACGGTAGATAAAAAATGCAAAAGCTGCAAGCAGTGCCATTCCGATTAATACGGTTCCTTGCTGCACAAGCAAAAGAAGGAGTGGTATAAGCGAGGCTGCAACAAGAAGAGGAAAGAATCTGCGCAGTGTTGCTTGCGATATCTGTTTTACTGGAGATACCAAAAGAAAGAGCGCTGTAATTAGTGCAATGTTTGTAACGTTAGAGCCAAAAATATCGCCAAGCGTTATTCCCACATTGTCAGAATATGTGGAAAATATTGCAACGCTGATTTCTGGTGTCGAGGTTGCAACAGCCACGATTACAAATCCTGCTGCAAGCTCGCTAATTCTGGTTCTTCTTGAAAACTTTACTATTGAATCGATTGCAAACATGGCACTTCGGACAAGTATTACCAAAAAAACAGCCAGTAAGGCGATGTTGATTATTAATTCAGACATAAAGTATTAGAACGGTTAAGGCATTTGAGAATTTTGAATATAACGATATAGTATCGTAAATGATCAACTCATAAGCCAGATCCACCAGCGGCTCAAAAACGGCTTGTCTTTGTACAATCTTATTCTGGCATTGGAGTTGTTTTGTTTTAGCTTATCTTGAATGATTTCCAGAACTTTTCTATCACTTTCTATTTTATCCGCAGCTTCTGATGCTATAATTTCATCCATGAAATCAGATTTGCAATAAATTTCATAAAACCACCAACCTGCTGCTTTTTGACCTTTTTCAGCAAACTTGTAAGAATCCTTGCGGCTGGTTTTCAGTTCTAATTGGTTTAGAATGTCTTTTAAAATGGACAAATCACGCTCGAAATTCTGGGATGCCACAACAAAAGTAGGTTTCATTTGGTGGTGTTGGTTTGATTCCAGTTATAAAGTGGATATCAGAATTTCATGCATGAAAATCAATTGGTCGTTATGGAAATGATTTTGTTAGAATTGTGTAAACTGCCCAAATTGTAATTATAATTGAAGGCACCAAAATCACAAGACGGATAATTATAGGGTTCATCTTTAAACTATGTTTTCAGAAAACATGACAGTTGGATTTACTGTATTCAGTCTGCTTCCAAAATTAGAACAGACCGTACAGGATCTATGTTACGAATCTTTGAGGATACTGTTTCTTTTAGTTTTTTATCAGAATCAGATTCTATTTTTGCAATAATATCAAATACACCCGTGGTTTGTTGAACTTCTTTTACATCGTCTATGGCCTCAAGTTCTTTTACAACCTTGCCTTCTTTTCCTAGATCACATGAAATAAGAAGAAATGCCTGTGACACGTTATTATTATAGCAAACAAAGTATTTCAATGATGTGATTAATTTGTTAATTTTATTTTAATTTGTGCCAAAAAAATTTTTGTACACAAGATGCAAATAAAATATCTGATTTCAAAAAATCAAATATTTTTTAATTTTGGCGTGGTTTTAAATATGATCAGATCGTAATAAAATCATGGTAACTGCATTTGTAATGATTAGTTGCAACACTGGACAGGATGAACATGTCATTGATAAGCTAAAAACAATGATCCCAGTAAGAGAAATTCATTCTACAGTAGGTGTTTATGACATTGTAACAAAAGTAGAGGCAAATACTGCAGATGAGCTAAAAAATGCAATTACGGCAAAAATCCAAAATTTGAGCAATGTTCGTTCTACACTTCTATTGATGAAGAGCAGGTCACAACATGGACAAACTTCAGTATAGATAGCCCCACGAGAGAAGCATATCGCTGTCGTTAATCCATCTAGCGCCTATATCTGTCCTGTAAAACATGTTTGGAATCATCACATTTTCAACCCTGTGGTATGCCTGTTTTCTTGCATCTTCCATGCTGGTTCCAGATCCTGTTACTACAAGTGCATAACCAGACTTGCCTGCCACATGCCAGTCATCGTTTGATCTCTTTATTTCGCCAATGTGTACTCCTTCCTTGTTTTCTTTTTTGAAAAGTATGGTAGCTTCCTCAGAGTACTTTCTAAAAGTTCTGTCATCAGTAAATGGAAAAGGCGGAACTGCTATTACTACACCAACTTGAAATCCTTTTTTTGTCTTTATATCGACTTGTTCTCCTCCAGCCATTTTGTAAAAGAGATCTCCCAAGTTGCTTGTGATTCCTTCCATTTGTATTGATATTGTTGGATACCCAAATCTTGAAGTAAACTCTAATGGAAACACGCCTTTACCGTTTGCAATACAGTTTATGTCTATATATCCAACATATTTTGATTCTATTAATTTCTGTTTCATTTTCTCCAGCGTAAGCTCTAAGAGCTTGTTTTGTTGGCTCCAAAACATCGATGTTCCCATTTCTCCTGTACTTGGGCCTATATCACCAGGGAAAAGACGCTTGT
>DATIDL010000052.1:0-2094 GCA_035456305.1 Nitrosopumilaceae archaeon | reverse complement strand
ATCCACGATACAGTAGGTGATGGTCAATATGTATTTGCAAGAAATTCTATAGTGGTGGGTTCTCGGGTCGCACGTGATCTTGGAGGAGTGGAAGTTGGTGATAACATAAAACTAAAATTTACAGATAGACATGGCGAGGATCAGCTCAAACGTTTTGTTGTGACTGGAATAACCTCTTCTGCAGGTGGACAAGGATTAGACAGCAGCGTTATTGTTCATATTGATACATTACGTAGTTTGCTTGACAGAAATGATGAAACTGGAGCAATTCTAGTAAAACTAAATGATCCCACAAAGGCAGTAGAAATCAGAGATTTCTTTTTGAGATCGTTTCCAACTGATGACTTTAAAGCTGAGACCATAGAAGAGTCTGCTGAAACACAGCTGGCTGGTTTTAGATCGGGTATTGCTTTGATAAATCTCATTGGATATTTTGGAATGATGTCATCTGCGTTTGCCATTGTAACAATTCAGATGATGCTTGTATCAAGCAAAACCCGAGAAATAGGAATCATGAGAGCAATAGGCGCAAAAAGAAAGGACATTCTCATTTTATTCTTGTTCCAGGGAATGATAATAGGAGCAATAGGCGCAGCAGTAGGAACAGGTTTTGGTTTAGCTTATACCTTCTATGCAAAAGAGACAAAGATGCAATTTGAAGGAAGTTTGGCCTTGGAAGTTACATACAATTGGGAAAAGATAACACAAACTGCTTTTACCTCTTTTGGATTGGCAATAATGGCTTCAATATATCCTGCATATCGAGCAACCAAACTTTTACCAGTGGAGGCGATGAGGGCTGTCTGATTTGGTTTTAGAAGTTAGAAATTTGACCAAAATATACGGAGAAGGCGAAACGGCAGTACACGCATTAAGAGACGTATCGTTTTCAGTCAAAAAAGGAGAACTGCTTCTTATTGTAGGCAGCTCAGGTTCTGGTAAATCCACATTACTAAACATGATTGGATTGTTGGATCGTCCTACAAGCGGTAAAGTCTTTGTAGATGGAACTGATACATCGACACTTAATGATAGCAAATTATCATCTTTTAGAAATTCTAAATTAGGATTTATTTTCCAATTTGCAAATCTCTTGTCAGACTTAACAGTTTTAGAAAATGTCACTCTTCCAAGAAAAATCCAGGGAACCAATGATGTTGTAGATGAAGCTAAAAAATTACTAAGAACAGTGGGTCTTGAAAAACAAATGAACAACCGCGCAAACAAAGTATCCGGTGGTCAAGCTCAAAGAGCAGCCATAGCTAGAGGTCTAATTAACAATCCCTCAATTGTACTTGCTGATGAACCTACAGGCAACTTGGATTCTGTAACTGCAGAAGTAATTGTACAACTCATGAAATCTCTAGTAAAAAAGCTAGGACAGACATTCATTATAGTTACACACGATAGACAGCAATTTGGTGATGTGGATAGAGTCATCACCATAAAGGATGGTCGTGCCTTTGAAGGAACAGAACAAAAAGGAATGGAGGTAACTGTATGATGAGAAAATTATCTATGCTGTTTATGATATTTTTCATTGGACAGCTTTTTGTCATAAGTGCACATGGCCAATTTACTAAATCAGACTCTCCATTTGAAAGAGAATTTGCTGACATAAAGTTCCTTGATGCATATTTTGGCACTTTTGAACAAAAAGTCGAAGTGGATGCAGGAGATCAGAATGTGCCACTAACTGTAGTTATGGCAAATATAGGAACACAGGATATTACGGGAATAAGAGGACAGTTGTCATTACCATCTGGATTTTCTCCATCAGATGGCAAAGGTGCTCTGATTCTGGCAGATAAAGACGATAATTCCCTTGCAGGTGATGTATTTTCACTAACGTTTTTTGTTAACGTAGACAAGAATTTGGATGTTGGACAATACCCAGGAACAATAAAAGTAGATTATTCTAGACTAAGAGAAACTGGACAAAGAAATATGTTTTTTAATTTTGATTTCAAACTTACAGGAGACAGTACTCTTAACATAAAGGCAATAGATCCTATTTTGACATCAATAAAGAATAATCTTGTAGTTGTTGAAGTTTCTAACTTGGGTACTGCACCAATATCAAATGTTGACATT
>DATIDL010000051.1:0-2397 GCA_035456305.1 Nitrosopumilaceae archaeon | reverse complement strand
ATAATCACCTTACCGTTGCCATTCATTATAGGAAACCCAAGCGTGGCCCAGACCCAGTTGTTTATAATTTTGCAAATTACCGTCATGATCTCAATTCCATTTGTAATACTTGCAGTAGCATGGACTCTGAAACCTGAGCTAACTACCTAAGATAGAAACTCTTCTGCGCCAAGACCTTCAGGAGTGATTGTGATCCAGCGGTTTCTTCCTATTTGTTCAATTTCAACAAACTTCCAATCCCTCAAAAGAGGCTGGATTATGTTTTTATCAAGTGATGCAAATCTTGCTTGCTGAAAGTTTTCTTCTCTTGCGTTTACTACAATAAGCTTGTTTTCATGGGCAAGCCTTGCCATTTCTTTTTTGGTTATTTTGCCTCCATGTTCTCTTATTATTTTCAGTGCCTGTACAAGAACAGGTTTTGGGGTATGAATTTCATATGCTGGCAGCTGGACGATTGTTTTTAATCCAGAAGAGAGCTGTGCACCTTTTACTGTTGCATAGTTTTCAGGTTCTGCATAGTATGGGGTAAGTTTGTTTTTGCCTTGAAACATCATGCACGCCATCATGCATGCTATAGCTTGAATTTTTGAGCCAGAAGAGAGATTTACAAAAATGCCGTTTTCTTTTTCTTTTTGAACTATTTCTTTAACTGATTTTAGAATCTTGAATAGATCAAACCTATCAGAGTATACAACCTCGACATCGATCTTTTCTTTTTTGAGCTCGGCACGAATTTTTTCCATGTATCCTTTTGCCTTGTCTTTTGACGGATCGCCATGCATCAAAAGACAGACCTTGTCTGCCTTCATTTTTTTGGCAGGTATTACAATTCTGTCAATTTCAAAGCCCACAGGCGCTATATGTATGCGTAAATTCGTCAAGCTAGTCATCATGGTATGGATGGTTTGCATACTATTTGCATCATATATAATAATTCTGCAACTCTAATGCAGGTATGAAAGCAGTGTGCAAGCTAGAAAACGAAATTGAAGTTCATGTATTTCCTAAAGTAAAATCAATTTTTGAAACAAAGGAATAAGATTTCGTAAGAAAAATTCTATTGTGTTATTTTGTACTCTAGTGTTAATGGTTTAGCAAGCGGGAAGGGGTTTTTGAGCGACTTCCAGACAAAAGTTTCTACGTTGTATGTACCAAGATCTGCAGGGATCCATGATTGTGAAACCTGTAATTGTTGATCTGTAACAAGTGATCCTTCAAACCAAGAAAGTGATACCACAATACCATTGGAATTTTTTACCTGTACAAGATATGCAAATGGTTGTTCATAGCTTTGCGTGTTTTGAATTTCTGCAGATATTTGTAATTGTTGCCCTATCATTGGCTTTTCTATTATTGTTCCAGAATTATCAACAACAGCTAGATTTTTAAAATCAACTTTTGGTCCAGATTGTAGATCAACTTCCAGTATGGATTCTGCTATAACATCCAGATGATCATTAGTACTGTAAGGCGATGGAAGTGTATTGTCTTCATATTTTGCATATATCACATCATCTGGAACTGCATACAACCTGTTGCCGCTAGATGAACCAGTTTGCGTAAATGATATTTCTGCTTCAAAGATTCCAGAGCTTTCATCTGTTTCTACTGCATCTATTTCGATTCCTGCAGTATCAGAATCTGATGATATCTCAACATGTATTGTATCGCTGGACTCGGGATTTAGGTTCATGTCAGGCTCTATTACGCGAATTTGTGCACTCTCAGCTAACATGTAGGATTTCTTGTCAAAGGCTATGTTTCCATGGTTCCAGCTTACCTTTGCGTTCTGTGTTAGTACAACACCATCTGCAAACTCAAACGATATGCTTAGTCCGTCGTCCCTGTCAGCTTCCAAAAAACCGCTTGTTGGTCCATTTCCTCCAGTTCTTGGCGTGGTATCAATTTGACCGTCGCCATCAGCGTCGTGTGAAAACCCAGTAAGAGTTACTTCGCCTACAAATTTTCCCGTGTTTGGTCCTGTTTCTACTAGCTTGTATGGTTCAAGCTTGTGACTGGCTGTGGATATTTTTACAAAATAGCCTTGTTCGTCTCCAATGGAATCTACGCCATGTGTGTTTTCATTCCAGCTTGGTGCATCTATTGTAATGTAGATCTTGTCTGTCCAGCTGTACACTTGCTTGTCAGTGTATATCGGAGCATACGGATTGTAATAATCAGGAATTGATTCTGCATATGCAAAAGGCAATAGCAAAAACACTCCAATCAATATTGGAATTTTGTATGAGATCATTCTTTCATCCATGATTTTTCTTCTAGAGAATTTATTGATTTTACCATTTCATCTAGCTTGGTGATGACAGCGTTGACTGCTCTAAACTCTTCATACATTTCTTTTTCTTCTTCAGGTGACAGGATCTGTTTTTCTGCAATGTC
>DATIDL010000050.1:0-2013 GCA_035456305.1 Nitrosopumilaceae archaeon | reverse complement strand
AAATATTAGTCAGATTTAGCAGTGAAGCTAAGTACTTGTAATTTTAGCTAATTAGATCCTATCAAAGCGTAAAGATAACTGCAATCATGACAAGTGAATCCTATCCTGTTGTATATGGCACCACATCAAATATGAAAATGACCAGTTTTACAACCCGTTTACAAAATGCAATTGATGATGTAATCTCCTTTTCTGGAATTTACAAGAACTACTGTGTATGCATTGTTGATGCAGTAGATTCAACTAAGATAACTGCATCACTGCCAAAAATAAAGACATGCAAGTATTATGGCATCTTTCTTAACTCGATGGCAATGATTGCAAAAGAGTTTGGTGCATCTATTGTAAAAAACATTGGAGATAGTTTGTTGTATTATTTTCCACATACGTTTGATGTTTCTAGAACAGACCCTTTTGGCGATGTGCTTGAATGTGGTATGGAGATGATCAAATTGAGATCTGTTATTAATGAAAAGATGTTTGATGCCGGTTTGCCTCCGATAAGCTATAGGATTAGCGCTGACTATGGAAGTATAATGACGGCCAAATCAGAAAACTCTTCTATTAATGACATATTTGGTTCGCCTGTAAACATATGCGCAAAAATAAACTCCCTGGCTAAGCCAAACGGGATGGTGATAGGCAGTGACTTGTATCAAATTGTAAAATCGTTTCCTGGATATCATTTTCAATCAATCACTTCCTATTCTGCAGGGTTGAAACTTCAATACCCAGTATATTGCATAACTAGTATTCCTTCCTAAACGACACAAGATTTTTTACAAGTATAACCACGAATTTCTATCTGGTATTAAAATGAAATCAATTAACTATGTTCTTCTTGGGGATGAATCCATTGCCAAAGAACTTGGTAAAAAAGGCACATCCACAGATCTTACCATATATGACAAAAAAGAATCTGAATTTGTCAAAACTTGGACTGCTCCAACAGGTTTTCCTGAAAAGATACAACCACTCTTTCAGGCAATAAACATGGGTGAATATGTGATATTTTATGTAACAAAGCTTGACAAATTTACAGGCGAACAGATTATTGCACTTGATAGTCTCAAAAAAGCAGAGGGAATACTATTACATTCGTATGATGTTGATAGGACAAAACTTCTTTCCATGATAAAAGGAACAGTAGTAGAAAAATACAAACTGATTGAGCTTAATGATCTAAAAAAAGAAATTGACTCTATGCAACCTGTGTCAAAAGATGGCACAGTTAAAATTTCAATAGATCATTGTTTTGATGTTAAAGGTGTAGGAACTGTAATACTAGGAAAAGTAACACAAGGCAAAGCCAAGACATATGATAATCTAAAACTTTTGCCAAAGGGCTCCGATGTTTTAATAAAATCCATTCAAATGCACGATGATCCTGTGGATGAAGCACTATCTCCAGCACGAGTGGGACTTTCTGTAAAAGGGATAACTCCTGATGATGTTCAAAGAGGTGATGTGTTATGCATGCCTGGATCTGTACAAACATCTCAGGAAATAACACTAGAATATACACAAAACTCCTTTTTCAAAGGGGAACTAGCAGAGAACCAAATGTTTCTGGTAAACATTGGCTTGCAAATCAGACCTGCAAAAATAATCTCAATAAAACCAATGAAATTATCGCTTGGCAAGCCAGCAGTCTTTGAAAAAAACGACACCTGTGTTCTCTTAAAACCAGAGTCTCAGACAATACGAATAGTTGGCAGTGGCCCAATAATTTGACTAAAATAGACGAACTTCTTCTTTACTTGTGGATGCGTGTTAATTAATGAGATTAGTTGTTGGAATTACAGGTAGCACTGGAATAATTTATGGTATCAGAATGCTTGAGGTTCTTAAAAAATACAAAGTTGAAATACATCTTATCATGACTGAATGGGCAAAAAAGTGTCTTGCTTTAGAAACCAAATATGATTTAAAATATGTAAAATCTCTAGCAGACAGCTATTCTGATGATTCTAACATGGCTGCAAGTGTTTCAAGTGGCACATACAAGACAGA
>DATIDL010000049.1:0-18100 GCA_035456305.1 Nitrosopumilaceae archaeon | reverse complement strand
TGAAACCAAACCCTCTCCATTTACCATCAGGTATTGACCATTATCTACAACTCTCCAGCGTTCACTTGCAAGAGTGTTCATGTATGTTCTCAAAACCGTACGGTATTCTAGGAGGATGCTCTCTCCCTCCTCAAGCATTTTAGTCCTGTCTCCCATGCATATAGCAACTCCAACTCCTGCCTTGCGAATTCTTCCACAAGAGTTTAGCATTGTGGAAAATTCTCTAGCATCTCGCAAAAAGCTGCGTTTGTCTTCTCCAGAAAGTGTGTAAGTGTAGCCTACAAGCTCATCCATTATCTCAGTTGCATTTTTTCCAGACGTAAATTTGGAAATCGTCTGCAAGAGATTTCTTTTTTCATCCTCATTTAGCTCAGCAGGAACACGCCACCTACTTCCATCTTTTAGTTTGATTCCTGAAGAGTTCAACAAAGAGAGACATGCATCGCGATTCCATGTAAGTCCCTCAATAAATGGATGTGATGTAAATGCAAGTGCATCTGGGAGTGGACGAGTCTCTCTTCCTACAAGAAGTATGTCAAGATCAATTTCCACTTGATCATTTTTCTTTGCAGTAGATGCAATTTCTAGATTGATTCCAGTAAAAGATTTTTTCTCTCCTTGGTCTTGCCTGTCTCCAAGTGCAGAAACTACTGCGATCCATGCAAGATCTGTGTTTTCTCTATGTAATGCTTTTGAAACTAAATATGACATGCCTCCCGCAGAAACTTCTTTGCCTCCATCTATGCCATACTTCCATGCATTGATCACACGTTCGTTATCCATCTCTTCATTTGGAATTTGGTGATGATCAACTACAATCCAGTTATCTTCCAATATCTCATCTAGGTCTTTTGCAAATCCTCCACCCAGATCTGTAATTATGTAAAGATCTCTAGAATCTTTTTTTAATTTCTCAATCAGATTTCTACTAAATTCATTAACAGTGCGAACTGTACATCTTGCTCCGGATCTGATTAGAGCTTTAGTTGTAATACTTCCAGATGTAATGCCGTCACAATCAAGATGAGTTATTACAGAAATATTTTTTCCAGATTTTATAGACTCTGAAACTCTATCATGAAAATAAGATAATGCGCCGTCAAGCTTTGCCATTACTCAAGTTGAGCAATGACTGACTTATATTTCCAAGTTTTGGGGATTCGTCCTGTTTTTTTATAATATGACGACAGTCTGTGTACTTTGGCCTCAAGCAATTCAAGAGATCGCACATTTCTTCTATCTGATGTGTGTGTCTTTAGGTGCTTTTGCAATCCTAATGCCTTTCTGACAATGTTGTTCAAATCTTCTGGCATTTCTGGTTTGGTTCCCTTTTGTTCAAGGATTTCTGTCACAGATTTTTTTGTTATCACTTTTGTAAGAGGAATTGCATGTTGATCGCGAAGCTTTACACCTATTTCACTTGTAGTCAGACCATCTTTTGCATATTTTAAAACAAGTTCTTCGATTTCTTGTGGGCTTTGCTTTACCCATGTTGGAGAACTAGGTGTAACGGGTCTGATCGAATGCGATTGACCATGTCTATGCGAATGAACTCGTCCCATAGGTCGCATGGTCTTGGGGCAAAACATAAACGTTACCTTCATTTTGCAAAACTAATTTGATATTTGACATAAAAGTTAAATATCAATGCCAGTCATGTTCTGACAAGGTACAAGATATGAATAAACCCATACTAATTGGCGCAACCGTACTGGTACTATTTGTAGTATCATCACTCCTACCAATGGCCGCAGCACAATACGTGGGTGTAGGCGGAGGAGGACAAACTACATTAGAAGAACAGTTGGAACTGGCTAAAGCCAAGGTACAAAAAGCAGCAGACAATCCAGCGACAGGTTCTGGTACTCCATACCTTGACGCAAACGGAGTTGTTGGCGGTTCTGTAATCGTAGGAGCCGTATTCGGTGGAATCGCAATAGCCTTTGTACTAAAAGGCAGAAGCGGTAGATTCGCTAAATCCAACTAAGATCTTTTCCTACTTTTTATTATTTTAATTTCGTAGCTTTATCTTACGTTATTTTTAAATTCAAAGGGAAATGTATATATCGCACATAAATCGTTCTCATACATGATGAGCGCTATATTCGGTATGCTCGTAGGTATCCTGTCCAACTTTGCAGGCCAGATAGGTCCAGCTTATGACCCACTATTCTATGATGTGATGGTCTACATATTTGGAACTATAATGTTTGCAGTATTCCTTCTTGGAGTGATTGCATTCTGGATGAGAGTACACGGTTTGGGCGGAGACACACGCGAAAGATGGGTTTCTGAACTCGATAAACACTTCGAGAAAGAAGGCATCGGTCTTATACCAGACAACGGTAAGTACTGGTAAATTCCATTCTTTTTCCTTATTTTTCCAAGTCAGTTAATGTGAATTTTGTTAATGACTTAGGATTCTGGTGGCAAAAAGTCGTGTTCTTTTGATGTATCTGCTGCCTTGGATACAAACTCTCCTCTGTAATGATAACCATTTTCTAACTTGGCATGGACAAAGTCAGGCGACTGTATGTCGTTTACAAATATTTTTGATTTAGATTCATCCATTTCGCGAAGAGGGAATTTGTATATCCATAGGAAATGACCTATTTCAAAATCATATTTTTCATCCCATTCTGCATAAATCACTCCATCATTTGAAATTGTGTAAAGTGATTTTTTACACTCGTCAGAATTTCCAACGTTTGCAGGAATCTCTACTTTTATGCCATCCACTATGAGCTCAAACGTGGCAGAGATTTTGTAGTTTATGTCTCTATTATTGATGCATTGCTTGAGCGGGTCATTTGCACTTAGAGATCCTGTGACTGCAAAACTAGCAAAGTATGCGCCTGCTGCAACTGCTGCAGTTATGATGAGGAATTTTATGGTCTGCTTTCGTTTTGCAGGATCGCCCATTCCTGGCCAAATCATATCACAACTCTGATGGTTAGCGTTATAATGATTTTGTCATTTTTACTGACTTGATTTGTAAAGTCGACGCTAGGGATATTAGAGAAAATGAAAAGGAGGAAGGGATTTTTAGATCACTTGCCACGGTCGAGTTGCAAATGTGACTACATAGCCCACTGCAATGATTATCGACTGGTATGCAACATTTGCATACGGAATTGGTTTCACAATGTTCTCGCCTTCTACCACTACTGTCTGTCCTGGACCAAGTCCTGGACCGATTGAAGCGATGTTAAGCTGAGTGTGCATGTGATAGACTCCTGCTTCTAGTGCTTTAACTACAAGTGTGTAGTCTACTACACCGTTTCCTGGTATGTCAAATACGTTTCCGGGTGGATCTCGTGAAATGAATTCCCATCTGTTACCTGCGTTTGTTGATTCACCGTAAACAGAAAGCCATGCTCTTAGGTCTCGCTGTACTAGACTTACCAGAGTGCCTTTTACTGTCAAGGTTTCGCCTGTATTCAGCGATTGTCTTGAAAATGTTTCATCTTCAATTCTGATAAAACGACTCTGAAGTTGTGCCTGTACACCGTGTGCCTCTGCTTGTTGAAGCAATTGACCTACGGAAGGACCGACTGTTCCCAGTGCAACAATTACACCAAGTGCTGCTACGATTAGTTTTTTATTCATCATAGTTATCCCGTAACTATTCCATAGCAGAAAGACCAACGATATATATTTTGCCCTCATTGTACGCAATAAAATATCAGTTTGAGATAAAACAATGATAAACGCTTATGTTTATCATAGCTATAGTGTTTTTTGGATATTGTGTTTTTTATATGTTTTACAAATATTTTGCTAATGTTTTTTAAAAATATTCTAGTTTTGACAAATGAATTAGAATAAAAAACGCCATTTGTAAGTTCATGCTTTATATATGCAACAGACAACACAACCAACATGGCACAAATGCCGGCATTGATTCCGAAAGAAGTCGAAATCCAAAGACTGAAGAAGATTTGGATGATCGTCATCTCAATGGGATCTACAGCTGCATCAGTGGAAGTCGACAATTTTGTCGATGGTTCGCTGCATCAAACTTCTATCAGAGATAGTGCATTCACACCAGCACACTGGTGGCTCTACAGCCACTTCGTGGCTTTACCATTAGGTTGGGGTGCTGTTTCAATCTATGATAGAAAGGTACCGGTCTTGAGGGGTCCAAACAACTCCATGAACACTGGCCTGAAGATGACCATTCTTGGTTACCTGGCTACGATGTTTACAATCGGTGTCAACGAGATGTGGCACTTCTGGTATGTAGAAGAAATCTTCGCAGTACCAAACCACTGGATGTTTAATATGGGTGTAGTCGTTGCATTCATGGGCGCACTTGCCTATGTAGTTAGAGTATATGCAAGACTCGTCGAACTTGGAGCAGAAACCCCAGGTGAGAATCCATATGTTGCTGAAATGTACAAGATGGCCCTCGAAGGCAAACTGTACAGCAGATCCATCCCATAGAAAAGTACGCGCAAAAGCGCATCTTTTTTCTTATTTTTAAAAACCTCTAGCATATGCAATTTTTTGCTCTCAATTCAGGAAAGACTTAAAAGTATACGGATTATTATATTGCCAAATGACCTTACCAAAAGGATTCGGTTCTGGCGGTGGCGGATCTAGTTCTGACGTAAACAAAATGATCGGCAGACGTGTCGAGAACATGATGGGCTTGTATACTGCTTCGTATCTTGCTGCATGGTTATCGACATTTGCAGGTACTGCTGTTGGATACTTCTATTATCCATGGGCATATCCAGCTCCAAGTGGCCACTACGCATTCATTGTACTGACAATCATTGAGGCAATTGGTTACCTCTTCTGCGTAAAGGTCGGAGAAGAAGGTTCATCAAAAAACAGCAATGGAATACTAGCTGGTGTACTAGGTGCTACAGCTGTAGCAACAGTACTGATAGTCACGTACATTCACGGATAAGAAATATCCGATTCACATTTCTTTTATTATTTTGATACAACACACTGGTTAGTATCGATCCACGACTAAAATCCCGGTATAAAATTTTATATATCACACGTTTTCTCTACTGGATAATGGTCTGGCTAAGACGATGTACTCACTACTTATTCATAGTAGTGGTTGCAGTCAACTCTACATTGTTGACAATTAACGCTGGAGACTACATATTCTACACTGACTGGGCTTGGACGTCCTTTGTGGTATTCTCTGTATCACAAACACTCATGCTCGTTGTTGGTGCAGCATACTACCTTACGTTTACTGGAGTTCCAGGAACCGCAACTTACTATGCACTGATAATGACAGTGTATACATGGGTTGCAAAGGGAGCATGGTTTGCATTAGGATATCCATATGACTTCATTGTTACACCAGTTTGGATTCCATCAGCAATGCTGTTGGATTTGGTATACTGGGCAACAAAGAAGAACAAGCACTCTCTCATATTGATGGGCGGTGTGCTCTGTGGAATGTCTCTGCCATTGTTCAACATGATCAATCTCATACTGGTCGCAGACCCGTTAGAGACTGCATTCAAATATCCAAGACCGACATTGCCTCCATACATGACACCTATAGAACCGCAAGTAGGCAAGTTCTATAACAGTCCAGTTGCTCTTGGCGCTGGTGCGGGTGCTGTATTAGCTCCGACGATGGCAGCATTAGGATGTAAGCTGACAACGTGGACATACAGATGGATGGCAGCTTGGTCTAAGTGGGACTAAACTTCCCTTTCCTTTTACTTTATTTTCTATCTAGCTAGTCTATACTTTGAAAAGTTTGTCTCATGTTTCTAGATTAAAAAATATTGCACAACGTGTGATCTTTTATTGTCAAACGTTGCGAAATAAAATTTTGAAAGTATTGTCTATTGAAACAGCAATACAAGCAAATTCTATCACTTGCACCAAAACCATTTGTCAAGTGGGCTGGTGGAAAAAGACAACTCATTCCAATATTGTCTCAATACATGCCAAAAAAATTTGATACTTATTTTGAACCGTTTTTGGGAGGAGGTGCAGTTCTATTTCATCTCATCAGTGAAAACCCAAAATTAGAATGCTTTGTATCTGATTTGAATTCTAATTTGGTTTTGTCTTATGTTACAATCAGAGATAGGGTTGAGGAATTAGTCTCTGCATTAGAAGCTCACTCTGATAACTATTTCAAAAATCCAAAAGAATACTATTATGAAGTAAGAGAAAGCAATCCAAAAAGTCAGATTGAGAAAGTTTCTCGATTGATCTTTCTAAACAAGACCTGTTTTAATGGATTATACCGAGTAAACAGTAAAGGAAAATTCAATGTTCCTCTTGGTAAATATGAAAATCCAAACATAGTGAATAAAGAAAACCTTGTTGCAGTAAGTCATGCATTACATTCAAAAGATATTTCAATAAAATGTCAAGATTTTCCAAAAGCACTTGAGAATGCACAAAAAAATGATTTTGTGTATCTTGATCCACCATACCAGCCAGTAAGCCAAACTTCTAACTTTACTAGTTACACAAATGATAGCTTTGGATATGAGGATCAAGAAAGACTGTTTCTAGAATTTCAAAGGCTAGATTCCAAAGGTTGTAAAGTAATGCTCTCAAATTCAAAATCAGATGAAGTCTTGAATCTTTTTGAAGATTATTCTGATAAAATAATAGAGATCAGTGCAAATCGATTCATAAATTCAGATTCGAAAAAGAGAACTGGACATTCTGAACTCTTGATTAAAAATTATTAAAAAGCTCCGAGCGGGATTCGATCCCGCGACCTTTACCTTACCAAGGTAACGCTCTACCAGGCTGAGCTATCGAAGCATGACAAGTTCGCTTTGTTGAAACCTTATTAACCTTACTTGATTCTGAAAAAAAATTTTCATAAAACGTTTAATTTCCACAACTTTCAGCTAGTAAATTGCAGGAGTCGCCGAGCCTGGCCAAAGAAGGCCTAGCCTTTGGACGCGCGGGACTTAAGATCATAAAACATGGGTGATCCCGTCTCTTAGGGGTTCGTGGGTTCAAATCCCACCTCCTGCACTTTTTTTATCTCTGATGCTTTACGCCACGTGCATTTAGAACTTCATAAACATCTGGAAGTGAAAATACAAAACCTACATGGAAACAATCTTTTTCTTCACATAACATGCAGTAAAGTTCGCCATTTTGAATTGCAACTTCGGCAATTCTATTTTTGATATTGTCTTTGATAACTACGCGGTTGTCGTCTACTGCAATCTTTTCTAGCTTTGGAGCATATCTTGCAAAAGTCTCATCCTTTTGCATCAGGTCTTCCATCATGAAAGTAATGTAACCTGCAAAACTATTGATGCCCTTCATTGCAAGTTCTTGTCTGTTCTTCTTGTAGATATCGTGGAACTTGTTGTAGACTGTTTCTGAAACTGTTATTGATTTGAATCCTGCTTTTGGCATTTTACTAACCTGTTACCGTATTTTAAAGTACACAAGTATTTAATGTTTCTGGCTATGATTGTACATAAAACTTGTTCTGACACAATGTTGTGATTTTTACACTGATTCATTACAAGTGAATCTTATTCTGTTGTAATCAAATGAAACCAATTTGCATTTGATTGTCAAATTATTTTTTATCAAAAATTCAAATCAAGTTTTTAAGTATTTGGTATTATTCATACGCACTTTTTATTTACAAAATTAGCATTATACACATTAGTGCGCTCGTAACGAACTACAGACCATGCCAAAGTACCGAGCCAACAGGGGGCCTACAATTTGACCCCTGTTGGTTATTTCTTCGTAATGCTTTATACTAGAAAGAACATTTTGAAAACTCGTGGCTCGCGGTTATCAAATTACCAAAATTAAAGAAAAACTAGTTGATGTCTTACAAAATTCAAAAACTGGTCTTTCAGGTATAGAAATAGCTGAAAAACTTGGAATCAGTAGAATCACCATTGCAAAATATCTTAACGTCTTTGCAGCAGAAGGATTAATCAGACAAAGAAACATAGGAAATGTAAATCTGTGGATTGTAGAAGAAGGAGTAGACCAGCTACGTTTTCCGGCAGATTTCTTCCAAGTCAAGAACAAATATCTTCAATATCTCTTGACAGCATCTCATAAAGAGGCACATAATATACTGCGAAATTCGCTTCATTCAGGTGCAGATCCGATAAAAATCACTACCGAAGTCATAATTCCCGCAATACAATCAGTCCAAGATTTGTACGAAAAAGGCAAGATTGGTAAATCAGAAAAAAATTTTCTTGATGAAATAATTCTAGATTCTATACAAATTATACGTTTGATAGAAACAGAAAGTGATCCAAAAAAAAATGTAATTGTCTTTTCTGCCGACTTTAGGGATTCACTATTGTCAAAGGCAGCTTCTGCAGCATTACATGCTGGAGGCTGGAAAGTGTCTTCTCTTGGCGACATGTCATCCGCAATAGACGTGATGTTTGATATTGATTTACAAAAATTTCTAAACAAATTTTGGACCAAAAAACAAGGAATCATGATAATTCTAGTGTTTTCAGCAACAGAAAATGGCCTCAAGTTTTTTGCTGAGGCTGTTAATTCAAGTAAAGCAAAATTTGGCAAGACCTTACATCTAGCATTATGTACAAATCTTTCAAAAAAGACCAAAGTCAAAGCTGATTTTATCTCTGATGATCTAGAAGATGCTTTACAATGGTGTCAAACTGTTTACGAAAGCTCGCAATCTTAGTTTTCTAGAATTTTTAATATCTTGAAAGGAATTTTTGCAAAATCAATCTCTTTTTCAGCAGAAACCAACATAACGTTGTCTCCAGCTGGAAAGCTCATAACAACAGCTTTTTCCCTATATGACATTGCAAATTTTACTCGTCCAAGCTGACTATCAAACTCATGTCGCATCTTTGTTCTCAAAACAAGCTCCATGAATAACATTTCATCATCCTTTGTATCTTCAAAGGGTTTCTTGCCTTCTTTCATACCCCCTGCAATTAGCCTGCCTTTGTTGTTTATCATACCTGCAAATCGTATCTTAGAGTCCAAATCCATGACATTTTTGCAAATTGTCTCATAATCCATATTGTCTCATCCTATAACATCCTGTTTTCTGTCTCGTTGAATTTGATGTCAATGCAATATGGTATAATTGGCGATCTATTTATTGCGATCTTTTTTATTATCTATTTATGGTTTCAGAACCCGAATATCAAAAAACTTTAGATTATTACAAACACCTTTCGTTATTTTGGACTGATATAGTATATCTTATGGCAAGTAAACCTGCAGCATTAACATCTGCAGGACCTATGAGAAAATTTGCTATGCAATCAAAAAAACTTGCTACAGAAATGATAGAGTCCAACGAAGATCTTATAGAATTTAACACAAGACTCGCTGAATACTATAAACAACTTTCAGATACATGGATTGAAGCACAAAAGAAATTTAATAAAAAAATTCCAGAAATTCCAAACGACGCGGAAACTCTTGAAGCATCAAAACGTGTCTGGATAGACATGTTTGAAAATGATTTTACACAACTATTTGATTCTGAAAAATTTGGAGAAAATTTTGGCAAACTGATATCCAGCGAACTTGAACTTTCAAAACATTGGAATAACATGCTTTCAATTTTACTTGAAACTGCTAATGTGCCAACCAAACATGATCTTGATGAAGTTTACAAGGAATTACATTCTTTGCGCAAACGAATAAGCAAACTGGAAAAAAATGGGAAATAATTGGTGTAAAAGATGGAAAATGAAATAAAGATTGATCCTGCACTTGTTGCCGAATTTTTGAAATTTAATAAAAACGTAATGGATGCTCCAAAAATGGTACCAGCTCCAAATGAAATTAATCTTGAAATGACGCCTTATGATGTTGCATATGCTGAAGACAAGGTTCGTTTACTACACTTTAATTCTCCAGTGCAAAAACAAAACCAAATTCCACTTGTCATAGCTTATGCATTGATAAACCGATACCACATTTTGGATATACAACCACACAAGAGTTGGGTGAAAAATCTACTAAATCAGGGATTTGATATTTACATGATAGATTGGGGAACGCCATCACATATTGACAAATATCTCAGCTTTGATGATTACGTGAATGGTTACATAGAAAACTGTGTGGATTTCGTACGCAGTGAAACATCCGTGGATAAAGTGTCTTTACAAGGGTACTGTACAGGCGGAACTCTAGCCACAGTCTATACAGCACTACATCCAGACAAAGTCAAGAATCTGATTGCCACTGCGCCTGTAATTGATGGTAAACGTGACACAACCGTGGTTGGTAACCTTGCCAAACATGTCGACGTGGACAAGATGGTGGAGACCATTGGCAACATGCCTCCAGAATTCATGTACTATGTTTTTTCTGTTTTGAAACCTTTTGAACAAGGAATAGAAAAATACATCAACTTTTTCAAAAACATTGAAGATAAAAATTATGTTGACAGCTTTTTACGTGTCGAAAAATGGTTAAGTGAAACCCCTCCAATCCCTGGTGAACTTTTCAAACAATGGATAAAAGACATCTACCAAGATAATTTGTTAATACAAGACAAAATGTATGTTGGAGGAAAACTTGTATCGCTTAAAAATATTAAAATGCCAATATTTACTCAAGTTGCAGTTGGAGATCATCTGGTATCTCCGGAGTGTAGTATGCCATTACACTATGCAGTTGGTAGTGAAGATAAAACTCTTAGAATTTATCCTACTGGACATGTAGGAATGATTGCAAGCTCATTTTCACAAAAAAATGTTCTTCCAGAGCTTGGTCAGTGGTTAAAAGAAAGATCTGTAAAATAAAAAAGGAAAAAATACCCTTACACTAATTTCGTGTAGGTGTACATGCTGAGATCCAAGATTGTACAATGTTCTCATTTAACGTAGCAAATGTTTTTGCATTATCGTTGAATGTTTTGACATTCTGTTGTACTGCATCTATTGAGGCAAGTACTAATTTATTTTGTACTGCTTTTGCCTTGATCAATTCTTCAGTTGCATCGTTTACTAGTTTTACTACTGCTGCTGGTACGTTTGTGTTGATGCCAGCTTTTGTAGCGAATTCTTGCTGCAAAGAAATTGCTGATTCTATAGCATTTTTCCATGCTGCGGTGTATTCTTGCTGAAGGTTTGTTATTGATTGTAGGTATTGCGGTGCAGTTTTCTCTACTTCAGTAAAGTATTTTTCTACGTTTTGTTTGTACACTGCAAAGATCTCTTTTGTTTCTGGTGTTGTCTTACTCATTTTTTCACCTCACTTTTTTTGATTTTTTCTCGATAGGAATGATTACCACTTGAACAAGATCTCCTTCTTTTAGTCCAAGTGCTTCTCTTTCTGCTTCGGGAATCGAAATTCTGCCATTGCTGCCAACTGATGTTTTGTATGCTCCCCACGAAACAAACTGTGGCATGGATTGTGCAAGCTTAAAGGCGCTGTCAATTGCTTTTGATTGAATGTTTCCAAAGTTCTCCATTGCTTCTGATTGAACTTTTGCTCCCTTGGTTGCAATATCCTTTAGGGTCTCTACAGGATCGAACTCCTGTTTTTGCTGACCCATCATTGAACCAAAAGTTTTCATAAACTCCTGTTGTGCCTTGCCGCTTTTTTGTATCCATTCTTTGAACATTGTTGTAGGATCATAAGGGTTATTGTTACCATTCATAGGTTTTCATTGTCTATACCAGTATATATGCCTATTGGTAATTGTTGGTAAATAAAACCATTCACTGGCTTAAAAATTTGAGCAGAATTTCTGAGAACTTTTCAGGCTCTTCAACATATGGTGTATGTCCGCAACCATCCATCTCTACAAACTGGCAATTCTTGATTGCTGATAGAAAGTTATTGGAATATTTGATAGGAATGAGTGAATCCTCCTTTCCCCATATTATCATGGTTGGTACAGAAATTTTTGCTAGCCTATCCTCCATTGAGACTGAATTTTTCAGGCCAAGAACTGTAGACATGAAGGCCATCTTTGCATTGGGTAGAGTCATCCTTTCAACAAATCCGTTTATGGTCTTGGCGTCAATATCTCTATGAGGTCCTGCCATCATTTGAAAGGCTGACTTTGCACCGTCGGGATTTGGATAGAGTGCTGCCATCATATATGCATCTAAAGTAGGTGTGGAGTGCCTCATGAGTCCTGAAGGAGATACTAAAACTATCTTTTCGATCATTTTGTTTTGTGTTATTGCACACTCTGCTACAATTTGGCCTCCTAGTGAAGAACCAACCATGCTTGCTTTACTAATGTCTAAAGTATTCAAGAAATCAAAGATGAAACTTGAAAAGAGTTCTGGGGTGTAATCTATTGAAGGTTTATCACTATAGCCAAATCCTATTAGATCAGGCACGATTACATGGTATTTTTTGCTTAGACGGGGAATTACATATGCCCATCTTTCTGCTGACGCACCAAGGCCATGTACAAGAACGACATTCTTCCCCTTTCCTTCCTGAAGATATCTGATCTTGTTTGTGCCAACCTTAACGAATTTCTCTTCCATCAGTACTGTTCGTCCGTGGATTCTGAATAAGATAAATCTTTTCCATTAAAAAAATGGGCCGAATGGGATTCGAACCCACGACCTTTCGATATCTGAATAAGTTTATCAGTCGAACGCTCCAGCCAAGCTGAGCTATCGGCCCGAAAATTTTCCAACCCGACGGTCATTTAAGTTTGCTGGCTTTTCCATTTGATGGAACAGCCCATGGATGGATCAAAATCTTTCTCGATTTTCTTTCCTTGCAAAAGTTTCTCTATGTTAAGAATCATCGTTTTTTCTGTTGCTGTATCCTCTGGACTCATAGCATTGTCTATTCTGCCGTGGAATACTAGTTTTTTATCCTGGTCAAAGAGAAAAGGATCTGGCGTACAGACAGCTCCATACCTTTTTGCAACCTGCTGTGTTTCGTCTACAAGATACGTAAATTTGATGCCCTTTTCTTTTGCAAATCGCTTCATATTCTCAAAACTATCGTCTGGATAGTTTGTAGGATCGTTACTGTTTATTCCTATTATAGCAACTTTATCTTTGAATTTGTCATAAATCTCAACTAGTGCCTTTGTTTTTGCTTGTACGTATGGACAGTGGTTACACATGAAAACCACAAGCAAGCCTTTGTACACCTTAAATTCAGAAAGTGAGTGTTTTTTGTCATCTGTCCCTAAAAGATCAAAATCCGGTGCCTTGTCACCTGTTTTTAAGACAAGTTCAGATTTTAGAAGTACCATGAAAAAATTGTTTGAAACATGTCAATAAAATCTTTGCCCAAACAAAGGCAACAATTAAAATCTACACGACTTGAATTCCCTTTGATGGGCTGGTAGTTCAGCGGTAGAATACCCGCCTTGCACGCGGGGGGTCTGGGGTTCAAATCCCCACCAGTCCATCTTTAGTTAAATAACGCCTCTAAAGTGATCGTGTCCATGAAAGATGGATTTAAATATCAATTTATTCTCTGCTGTATAGGGAAATTAAATGCCATCAGAAGAAATAGCAGTTTGGATTCCTTTGATAGTAGGATTGGCTCCAGGTCTAGTATACTGGTGTGCAATTACTGCTCGTAAAAGCAAAAGATAGATGTTTTAACATCTTGACATCTTTTTATTATTTGGTCATCTAACGATAGTTTAGTAAAACCTTCTAGTGCACGTTGTTTAGATTATGATATACTGTACATGATTAATCACTTTTGAAAAGTACTAGTGTATGAAAAGAATCCTTATTGCCATTTTACTTGTATTTTTCATACTTCCAACTAGTGCTTGGGCGCAGTATAATCAACCAAGTGCTACTTTGACTGTTGAGGTACTTTCTCCATATAGCTATAAGGCAGATGATGGCTCAACTGTGGTACTTGGAGAGGTGGAAAACAAGAATAACTTTCCAGTTACAGGTGTTAAGATAGGTGTTTCATTTTATGATGAAACTGGAAAAATGACAGAATACAAAACTGGCACAACACTGATCAAAGTAATTCCTGCTAAAGGAAAGGCTCCATTTTCTATTAGTTCTACAAAACCAGGAGAAATAACTGATATCTCAGTAAATCTGACTGGATTCAATTCCTCGCCTGCAAGACCACAGGTACTAAATCTATCACCAGATATTTTGGAAATATCTGAAGATCTTACGCTTTCAGGGACCATAATAAACGGTGGAACAATACCTACAACTGGAACAACAATCCATCTTATTTCATATGATGCATTTGGAAGAGTTGTTGGAATTGCATCAACAACACCCGATCCAGAAGATGTAGATGTTGGGAAAACATCCGTGTTTAGCATAACCACTGCTCCAAAAGAAATTGCAAGATCATACAAGATTGTTGCAGAGTCGGATAATTACCAGTCTACAACTGTTGATGTTAAAAATGTAAAAACCACAATTAGCTCACTTACAAAACTTGTTACAATAAATGATGTATCAGTTACTGATCTAATTGGAAACAAGTACTCTACAATCCCTGTCGGCAGTACGGTCAAAATAGCTAGTGAAATATGGATAAAATATGCAGATGAACAGTCTGAGCAACCCTATGTTTACTATGTGCAGATAAAACAAATAGAAACTGAAAAACTTGCCCAAGATGAAGACGTTGTAGCTCCCGTTGAATTTATAGGAATAGTTCCAGGCGTATTTCATGGAATAGAAAAACAGGATGTTTCAGTAAACTGGATTCCAGATAAACAAGGCGCATTTTTTGTAGAAGTGTATGTGTGGGATCAAAATGCAGTGGCCTTGGCTAGCCCAAGTTCAATGATAAATGTGATGCTAGTAAAGTAAATCTAAAAGAAAACAAAGTATCTGTATGTCCAAATTCAAAGCAGTAGCACTTGGAGGAACCTTTGATGTGATACACAAAGGGCATCTTGCATTATTGCAAAAGGGGTTTTCTATCTCGTCCAAAGTGATTATTGGTCTTACAGGTGACGAGCTCGCAGTGAAAAAAGGCAAAAAACTTTTGCATAATTACTCACAAAGACTGGAAGCACTAAAGTCTGTCATAGAAAAAAATTTTCCAAACTCGCACTATGAAATAAGCAGACTTGATAATGATTTTGGACCTGCTGTACTTGAAAGCGAGGTAGATGCCTTGGTTGTAAGTGAAGAAACCATAGAGCAAGGAAGAGTGCTGAACAAATTGCGACACGAAAGACATCTTTCTCCAGTGGAAGTTGTCACTGTTCCAATGGTATTGGCAAAAGATGGCAAACGGATCTCTACTACCAGAATAAAAAATTCAGAAATTGATCCAGAAGGAAATTTACGCTGAATTGACAAACAACTTGTCTATCTTTGAGTAAGTCAAATAAAACAAAAAATTTCTAGCATTCACTGTTGAAGGGCATCACAAACCACATGTTAAATGAAATGTCTGAGAATGTAGTCAACCTAAAAGAAGGTCTTAATCCAGAAAACATTGCATACTGGTACAAAAAGGTCATAGATGAAGCAAAAGATATGGCCCCTTCATGGCTTCAAGACAAGATCAAAGTCAAGCAAGATCCTATACTGCACATGAAGTTTAATCTGGACATATCAAAGCGTGCAGTGAGATATTTTATGATGGCAATAGAAAATAACATAGACGAAATGCCCTATTCTACGAGGCTTTACTTTCTCAAAGTTCAAGAAATATTGACACATGAAATGGATAAGACACTGGTCTAATCCTTGGTGATCTCTACTGTGTTTTTAGAAATTTCTGCATTTGTTATCTTGTGTTTTTTCTCAACTACTGACTGAATAAAATCTGCAAAACGTTCTACTTCAAGTCTGTCTTTTAGCAAAATACTGTGTGCTGATTTGTCCTTTAACGATACAATTACTTCGTTTTCAACAATTTCTAAAACACCGGTGATGAAAGTTTCGCTATCTTGTTTGACGTAAATCAGACTAGCAAGTTTTTGTGCTTCATATTCATCATCACAAACAAACTTTTTCTTCATGTCTTTATTCAAACAAAAATTTGTCTATCTGGTCCTTTGCCTTTTCTCTCTTTTTCTTAAATTCTGTTATGAAAGGTTTTGTAGCATCCTTTAGATCACATTTGCATTCGCCGCACAAAAGTTCCCCACCTTTGCACTTTCTTGCTCTTTCATCAGAATCTTTTTCAGAATCAAAAAAGTAACGCAAATACCAAAACACGGGACAGATGTTAAAGTTGGCACCAAGTTTACGTTGTAATTCAATAGTAGGTTGACCACCTGTAAATGAATTTGAAATTTTCTTGTCAATCACATCATCTTCATCAGTAGTGAAAATTGCAGTTTCTGGAATTGAAGAAGACATTTTTCCCTTCATACCTAACCCTGGCAGAAACTTGGAGTGAATCTGAGCGGGTTTTGGATATCCAATTTTTTCTGCAATGTCTCTTGTTACCCTCCAATAGGGGTCTTGATCTATGGCTGCTGGTATGAGAACAGGGGTAGGTTTGCCTTCAATCACGGAAGGAAGAAAACACGGTGCTGCCTGAATTGGAGGAAATCCAATCATTCCTATGTTTGTGGAGTTTTGAAAACCAAAAACAGCTTTTACTGTAGAATATGTTATTCTCTTTGCAATCTCAAGAGAAATAGGATAAATCTGCTTAATGTCTTTTGAATCTATTAGAATTTTTGTCTTTTTTGGATCAAATCCGACTGCAATGATGTCCAAGATATTTTCTTTTGTGTATTTTGAAACATCCTCAAATGATTTTTCATCACTATAAAGGAATTTTTCATCGTCTGTAATCTGAAAGATCAATTTTGCATTAAACTTGTCTTGTAGGTATTTTGTAAAAATCCATGGAAGAATGTGTCCCATATGTATTGAACCAGATGGACCTCTGCCTGTGTAAAGATAGAATTTGTTCCCTTTCTCGTATTCAGATAAAACCACATCCAAATCTCTGTGACTAAAAAAATATCCGAGTTTTAGCATTTGATGCAGGTCGCCAGTATGTTTTTTTATTCTCTCAAGCAGCTCTGGAGAAATTTTTTCAGTTCCGAATTTTTGGATAAGCTTGTCATAGTCAACGTCACCTTCAACACTCCATGGAGTCACAGTGAATTCGTCGCTGGACATTCATCATTCAGATAGGTTAAGGTTTAAAAAGTCTTTTCTGCACTTTTTACTATTGTCACAAGTTCTTCATCCAATCGAACATAAGATAATCAAAACTCTAAAAGCCACACCAAATCTGACTTTTGAAGAACTTGCAAAAAATGCACAGCTTGCAATTGATCAAGTAAGACGAGGATTAGAATGGCTCAAGTACAAAAATCTCGTAGAAGTTCGTGAGTCTGAAGTATTTTTTGCTAGTCTTGGACAAAATGGAAAAGACGCATTTGAGAAGGGTCTGCCAGAGAGGCGACTCGTAAATTATCTGACAAAACACACAGTCTGTACATTTGAGGACGCTAAAGCAGCACTTTTAGAATCCGAATTTAATGCTGCAATATCAAACGCAAGACAAAATGGATGGATTGAGATCGCAAAAGGGCAAACCTCAAACATCATCTCGCTTAAGGACGACATAAAAAATTCACCAGAAGAAGAATTGCTTACCATTCTAGTTAATCGAAC
The DNA here is from genome assembly GCA_035456305.1 of Nitrosopumilaceae archaeon. GTDB lineage: Archaea > Thermoproteota > Nitrososphaeria > Nitrososphaerales > Nitrosopumilaceae > UBA8516. The sequence continues at coordinate 566 of DATIDL010000049.1, read as the reverse complement.
TCCAGTCTCAGAAATAAAAAATAAAAATGCTTTTGAATCTCTGAAAAAAAGACCGAATTTTATTGTTCTTGATTCAGTAAAATCTACCGTAGCAAACCTTACTGCTCAAGGAACAGAAACTGCAGGAAAACTCTCTGAAACAGTTGGAGAAAGAAAGATTACATCTGAAATGCTTACAAGCGGAAAATGGAAAGACGTTACGCTTGCACCAATTGATGTAGAGGCAGCAGCTCCCGAAGTCTTTGCTGCAAGGACACATCCATTACAAGATGTGATAAATGAAGTTAGAGAAATTTTTGTTAGTCTTGGATTTGCAGAAATTCTTGGAACTCTAACGCAATCAAGCTTTTGGAATTTTGATGCATTATTTACACCGCAAGATCATCCTGCTCGCGAAATGCAAGATACGTTTTATCTTAAGAATATTAGTGCAAACAAGATTGCCACTCCATCTCAGATATCAAAAGTGTCAGAATCACACAAAAAAAACTGGAAGTATGACTGGAAACTTTCAGAAGCAAAAAGAATGGTCTTGCGTACACACACAACCTGTGTTACAATAAAGC
>DATIDL010000048.1:0-3002 GCA_035456305.1 Nitrosopumilaceae archaeon | reverse complement strand
TGCTTTTAATAATAAATGGTAGATCACTAGAATACTCTGGATCTGAGAGATGAATGTGGATGTCAGTTAACCAGCTCATGGCAGGTCTTTATTTTTCTCCTTAAAATAGTCTGTAGAAATCAATCCTTGCGTAGGTTTTTTTCCACTTGAAGTCTTTTATCACGGGTAAGAAAAACCATTTCATGACATCTGAATTTGGCCTTTCTGCAATGTATCGCATTCTAAAAAAATCAGGTGCAGAAAGAGTCAGTGATGAGTCTGCAGATGAATTAAGAAGAATACTTGAAGAAATTGGTGTGGCAATAGCCAAGAGTGCAGTAGACATGTCGGTTCATGCAGGAAGAAAGACGGTCAAGGCAGAAGACGTCAGGTTAGCTGCAAAACCATTTGCAAAATTCTAATCTAAAAGATTTAATTGTTCATTGGCGACCTTTTTGATTGCGGTGAGGTGGCAGAGCGGCTATGCGTTCGCCTGCAAAGCGAATCTATAGGGGTTCGAATCCCTTCCTCACCTTTGTAGTAATTAGATAATACAATAACCAGCTTCTCTAAATACATAATTTTCTAATCATCTCAGTTTGGCAGAAAGAAGCAACGGTCTATTAGAATACATTCCAGGAGCTCGTCCAGTATTACTTCAATCTACAAACGGACAACCACTGGAAGGTTTCTCACAAAACATACGGGATAGCATTAGAGAATATGCAGAAGATGCTCAAAATGAAGTAGAAAAGGGACACAACTTTTTGCAATGGGTGCTGACACGTGTTTTTGAAGCAACTGAAGATGATGCCACAGATGCCATAGTTGACGGTGCAAACGATTTAGGTATAGATGCGTATCTTCCAGTAGATTTTTCTGAGGGTACGATACGTCTTTTTCAATCAAAATATGGGACGTCACATTCTATGGAAGCAATTGCCAAATTCAAAGAAGATGTAAGAAATCTGCTTACTCGTGATGTTACGAAGATGCGGCCTGAACTTGCACGCCTTGTAACCCAGATACGTGAAAAAAATCTAAAAATAGAATGCGTCTATGTGACGGATCAAAAGGTAGAATATCAAAATCAGGATTCATTTGAAGTATACGATATAGATATCATCGTACAACGACTTTGGGATAGGATAAAAAAACCTGCAGCTGGAAAAAAGGCAACGATCAGACTAGAAAGCAAACTAAAGTATCATAACACGTTACTTGGAATTTTAAAATTAAGAGAACTAACAAACTTTGTTACAAAAAATCGTGATTATGTCTTTGAATCAAATATCAGACAATGGATGCAATTTAAAACTACAGTAAACAAAGGAATACGAGAAACACTTCAAGAATCACCTGACAAATTCTTTTACTACAACAATGGAATCACCATAGTAGTAAGTGACTTTGAGGAAGTTGAAGACAACATATTGACACTGCATGCTCCTCAGATAGTAAACGGAGCACAAACTTCTAATTCCATATTAGATCATGCAAAGCGTACACACAACCTTGAAGGAAGTATTACAGTAACCATAATCAAGGCTGCAGACGAACGTGATCAGAATAATATTACAAAATATAGAAATTCTCAGAATGCAGTAAGAGGAAAAGATCTTGTTTCTCTAATGGACTTTCACAAATCAATCAAATCCCAAATGGAAAATTTTGGATATTTTTATGAGATTCAAGCTGGTTCTTTTGACAGCAAATCAAAATCACAACAAAGTGAATTCAATGGAGATCCTACATACAACAAATATCTTCCAGAAAACCACAAAAAGGTAATTGTTGCAAAAGACGCAATACAGGTACTAGTGGCTGGAATCGAACAAAGACCCACGGAGGCATACAGTTCACCTGCGCAATTTTTACCTCGAGGTAGCAAATACGATGATGTATTCAATGAGAAGCTAAAAGATGACTGCAGATTACTTCTGTATCCCTATCTCGTAAAAGAATATGCTAAAAAACCGCTAAATTATGGCAAGAAAGGAGGTCACAAAACAAAAAGGTATGCTACACTCTTTTTTGTTGCAGTATACTTTAAGATCTTACATGAAAAAATTTTGTTAACGAAAGGAGACTTTAAAGAAGATATATCAAAACTTGAACCAATTTTCAAAAGTGTCAAGCTGAATCAGCGAATTTTTAAACTTACGGATACCATAGTTACAAAGTTCTTAGAAGATACAATAGTTGATGACGAAATGGATGCTGCAAATACATATCACAACTTCTTTTCTCACAACATTTGGCAGGATTCAATGATACGAGTTATTGAAAAGAAGATAAAACAAGAAGAAGACGAGTTAAACAGCATTAAAAAAATAGTTCAAGATCTTTTCTAAATTTTTAATACAAAAAGCGGCAGATGGGTGACCGATAGGTCTCTTGCAGGAGGTCCGCATTAGCCATCCATTCTACCGCAGCATTATTCCACTAAGAGGTACTATTTAACATGATTTTTATAACGAAAATAAAGGAGCTGGATTGGTTTGGAAACAGAAACTGAAAAATGTTCTGTATGTAACGGATCTTTAGAACACAAATACTATCCAATGGAAACATGGAATATCAAAGGCGTATTGTGTGGCAAATGTTATTCTAAAAAGATTGCAGAATTTTATCCAGGAACCCACGAAAGAATAAACTAGATTTCTAAAAACCAACCAGATGCGATTTTATCCTTATTTGATTCGTCACCAATTCCAGTTGCATATCGCCAAATAAATGGCGCAGTCGTATCCATCCTAGTTTTGATTTTCACAAGTGATTCCAGTTCAGAGTTTACGTTTCCTGCAGTGTTTCCACAACTTTCACAGAACTTACATTTTGAATCCAAGACAACAGGCGATGTCTCAATTACTGGATATGCTCTACAGGCAAGAGGTCTGTTCTCATAGATTCTGCATTTGTATCCACCATGAGGAGATCTCTCGTTACTTTCTGTGTCCAAAAATGGACATGTATTTCCATTGGATTCCTTTCCCATAAGCTGATATGCAAGTATTTGAGTT
>DATIDL010000047.1:0-4623 GCA_035456305.1 Nitrosopumilaceae archaeon | reverse complement strand
AACCTTGTTTAATGCCTCATAATTTGAAATGAGCTTGCTCAACACCACAAATACCTTTGTTGGCACTATTTATGCTTGTATTATTGTTGCATCAGATTTGGTCTTTCTTGAAGAACTAACTCAAAGTTTGTGATGCGTCCTTCTCTTAGTATTTCCAAGTTGATAGTATCGCCAACTTGCTTTTCATGCTGTAAATAAATCAAGATGTCATCAATCTTTCGTACATCATTACCATCTACTGATAAAATGACATCTCCTCCGATTTGATATCGTATACCGTCTATCTCTTTTGTTTCAGAGGCTCCATGTAGTCCTGCTTTTTCAGCTGGGCTGTCTGTCGCTACACTTACTATCAAAAATCCTCTAGTATCTTTCAATTGCAAAATGTTGGCAAGATCAGGATCAATATCTATTCCAGATATTCCAAGCCATGGGTGCTTGTATTGTCTTTCTTTAATTAATATCGGAACTATCTTTGATACGGTTTTGGAAGGAATTGCAAAACCTATCCCTGCAAACTCACCTGTGCCGGATTGGATTGCGGTGTTTATTCCTATAACTTCACCTCTCATGTTGAGCAAGGGGCCTCCAGAGTTTCCTGGATTTACTGCTGCATCAGTTTGAATGACATCTGGTATGGAAAATGCTGAAGCTCCTGGTTCTGATAAAAGTCTCCCAAGCTGACTTACTATGCCCGAAGTCATGGAACCTGAAAGTCCAAAGGGATTTCCAATTGCTGCAACTTGATCACCAACACGCATCTTTGAAGAATCTCCTATTGGTAATGGGTGTAAAAGTGCAGGGTCGACATCAACTTTGATTACTGCTAGATCAGTAAATGGATCAGTCCCAATAACATCTGCATTGTATGAAGTTCCATCAAGAAACGTAACTGTGATTTTTTGTGCATCATCTACCACATGATTATTTGTTATGATGTGGCCGTTTACATCATAGACAAATCCCGAACCCAGTGAACTGCTTCTTGGAGTTTCTAATGATTTACGAACGGAGACTTTAACTACTCCATCATCTGATTTGTCAAAAAGATCTGCAAGTGTAATCTCATCAAAGTTTTTTGGAATTGATGTTACCTCACCAACGGTTTCTAAATCGTGTCCATTTGAAGTAACAATGTCTTTTGGAGGCGCACTGACTCCATCTGGTGCAAAATACAGTGCGAACACTATTACTACTATGATTCCGCCTATGACTCCGCCAAAAACGGTGCTTGTCTTATCCACAAAATCATCTGCTTTACGTTTATCTATAATTCTTACTGAACAATGTTCAAGTTTACTTTATTCTCACTATACGCTTATTGAGTTTTGAACCTGATCTACCATAGAATATGTTCTGCCTCTCCACGTGACTGATGTATTACTTGTAGCTTGCAAAATTCCACTTCCAAATCCTGCTACGATAATAAAACTTCCAACTGGCCCACACAGAGCATGAATTGTACTCAGTCCTAATCCTTTTTTTGCCTCAAGCACTGCAGCAAAATACAGCAGCGATGTTGTGACTATGGATATTAAAAAAAGAACGGAAAATGATTGTGCCATACTTACAAATATGCTAGAATATGCTAAAATCGGAAACGGCATGAAAAGCAAAAACAATACTGCAAAAAATATTCCAACTGCTATCTTTTTGCTCTGCAAGTAAAGTGGTATTACAAGTCTTTTGAGACCGTTCCATAATGTGGTAAAATCGCGTGCCCAGATTGCTTCAAGGAGATGTTCGCCGCGTACCATTTTCATCTTGAATCCTGATTCTTTTACCTTTTTTCCTAACGCACCGTCTTCTACAAGCTCGCCTTTTACTCCCTCATGGGTTCCAACAGATTCATAGGTTTCTCTTTTGATAATGAAAAAACTACCAAAAAAATATCCTGTCTTTTTTGATGGATCGTTTACTCGTAACGCAGAAAATCTTGTGTGTAAAAACGTGGAAAGCACTGGTAGAGTTATTTTTGTCCATCTGTCAAGGCATAGCATCTTTGGAATCACAGTCAAAGCATCAAGACTTTCGCTGTGCAGATGTGAGACTGCAAGTGAGATCATGCTTCTTGAATGTTTTGTGTCTGCGTCTGTGAAAAGTAAAAGCTCCCCTGTCGATTTTTTGAAACCCTCAAAACACGCCCAGTTTTTTCCTATCCATCTTTCTGGTTTTGGTTGTGCAGTGACATGAATTATCTTGGAATTTTTTTCAGAAATTTTTTTGATAATGTTTCCGGTATTGTCTTCTGAGCGATCATCTATTACTATAATTTCATAATTCTGGTAATCTTGGTTAAGCAGGGAGTTAAGACATTTTTCAATAAACCTTTCTTCATTTCTTGCTGGTAGAATCACAGAAACTTTAGGATTTGAATGCGGTTTTGCATCAAACCTGTCCAAAAATGGTGAATCTCTAAATGAGCTCCACATTGATCTTATCAAAAGAATCCATGTTATTGAAACCCCAATCATGATTACTGATAGAATATAGTTGAATACATCCAAGGCAAATTCCATGGACTATCGCTCTGCTTCTTGTTTTATGCCTTCAAGTGCTTGTTCGGTACCACTTTGGATGTGTTTTTTTACCATTCCAGTAAACATGCCCATCATTCCTGAAAGTTTGATATCCCAAACTGCTTTGAGCAAAGTCTCATTTTGTTGAGCAGTAAGACTGACTATTTTTGTACCGTTTATGATTCCTTTTGTAAATATTGTATGAATGCTCTCTTTTGGAGTCAACGTTACAGTTTGCATACATTTGGAATCCTTGAAAGCAATAGTGACTTCGCGCGTAACGGTGTTACCATCTTTTGATATGTTCCTTACCTCTTTCGTCCCTTTCCAAAATTTTGGCTCATTGTCAAGATCAGATATGATATTCCAGACCTTGTCTACTGGAGCACGTATGGATACTGATGCCTCGATTATAGCCAACATGGGCAGTTTTTTACAATCTACATATTAGTCTTCAAGTCACGAGATGATCTAGAATATCTGAGTAAAATGTGGATTTCGTATCTGTGTTTAGTTCTTATGTGGCAACATTTCCCAGAAATTAAATGTCAACAGACAGACAAATGCACCCTGCCACTTGTGCAGATTGCAAAAAAGAAACACAGGTACCATTCCTACCAAAAGAAGGAAGACCAGTATATTGCCGAGAGTGTTTACCAAAACACCGTGGCGAACGAAGATTTTAAGCTGAAAAATGCTTAAATTATTTTTTTAAAAATAGATCTCTAGACATAACTACATTGTAAATGTCTTTTATATTTGAACCATATAGTAAAAATCCTCCTTAGTTTCGAAATAAATTTTAATGCGACAAAATTAACTTCACTATGACAAACATCACGTACGATGATTTTGCAAAACTTGATCTTAGGATAGCTAAAATTGTTTCTACAGAAAAAATTCCAGGCAAGTCCAAGATAATAAAAGGCGTTATTGATCTGGGTGAAGAAAAGCGTGAAGTCATAATTGGCGGTGCAGAATATTATCAACCAGAAGAATTAGTTGGAAAAACAGTAGTAGTTATAGCTAATTTGGAACCAAGAAAAATTGCTGGACTAGAATCAAACGCAATGCTTTTGGCAGCAGACGTAAATGACAGACCTTTCTGGTTAACTGTGAGCGAGGATGTGCCACTTGGTACAAAAATAAAATAACTACATTCTCAGATTCTTGACAACAGTGGTTTTGTGTGTAATTATCTTTCCTGGGTTGAGAATGTTTTTTGGATCAAAGCTGTTTTTTATTTTCTTAAAAACTGAATAAACATCATCTCCATATTGTTGCCTCACAAATTCTGATCTTGCAAATCCATCTCCATGTTCACCAGTTATGCTTCCACCAATTCCTATTATTTTATCAAAATACTCGCTAGCTATTTTTTTCATGATCTTTTTGTTTTTATGTCCAAGTATTGGTCTTACATGCAGATTCCCATTTCCAGCATGTCCGTAAAGAACAAACCTCAGTCTGTATTTTTTTGATATTTTTTTGATTATGTCCACCAACAAACCTAGATTCTCAACTGGAACAACAGCATCCTCTATTATGGTAGGCATACTTTGTTTTGGATTTATACTTCTAAGACTGTATGATAATGCAGTATTTCTAAAATCCCACCACTTTTTTATTTCATGATTTTTTACAAATGTCTTTATTATCTTTCCATGTGTGATGTTTTTTAGATGGTACGTATTTTTTCTGATATTATCGTCAAACTCTGCAAATAGCAAGCACTCTGTATTTCTTGCTAGTCTTACATCGATGTTTTTTGCTATGTTGTGGTCTACAATCTCAAGCGCAGATGGTTTCAAGCCAATGATTTTTACAACATCTGCCACTGCCTGATTTATTGTCTTGTACGCTAGTATTGAAAGTGTAATTTTTCTTTTAATTGGAAACGTCTTTAATTTTGCAGACAAGATGATGCCTAGTGTTCCTTCCGAACCTGCAATAATTTTCTGCGAGTCTGATTTGTTTGTAACCTGATCTATCCTATATCCACAAGAATTTTTTGATACTTTGGGAAATTTTTCTCTCACACCTGATTCAAACAATCCATGCATGGAAAATTTAGTAGATGAGGGAAGACAAATTATCTTGCCAT
>DATIDL010000046.1:0-2808 GCA_035456305.1 Nitrosopumilaceae archaeon | reverse complement strand
ATGGAGGTTTTGGCGAACTTGATTACACCGGAATAATAGAGTTTGTTAAAAAAATCAGCAAGAAATGAATCTAGTCATATGACTATATATCAACAACAATCTTAGAGATAATATTGATTCCAATAAATCCATTGCAGATTCTTTTTTGGACATTCAGGCGCAGTGAAGAAGATGTTGTAAATCTCTATGATTCGCTCTTGCCTCTCATGCAACTTGCAACCGGAGGCGACATGCTCAATTTTGGATACTGGGATGAGACTGCCAAGACACCTTTGGAGGCACAACAAAAGCTGTGTTCTATGGTTGGAAATCTTGCGGAGCTGAGTTCTGCAAATACAGTAGCAGATTTAGGAAGCGGGTTGTCTGCACCTGCGGTTTACTGGAAAGCGCAATACAATCTGTCCCACATCACATGTCTGAATATCAATTTCAAACAACTAAAAAATTCTACAAAATCTCTAGACAGTAAAATTTCATTTGTAAATGCAACCTCAACAGCATTACCATTTGCAAGCAATAGTGTGGATAGGGTGATTGCGTTAGAATCTGCACAGCATTTCAAACCACTAAAGAGGTTCATTCAGGAATCAAAGCGGATCTTAAAGCAGGACGGATTGTTTGTAATTGCAATTCCAGTCAGCACAAATGGTACATCGCTACTGTCGTTGTTCAAATTAGGAATTCTTTCATTGACGTGGTCATCAGAGCATTACACTTTGGAGGAGATCAGATCAACAGTTCTGCAGGGAGGTTTTCACATAAAAGAAGTTCAAACAATAGGAAACCGTGTCTATGAACCATTAGCAGATTATTACATCAACAACAGGGAAAAACTGAGAGCCAAGATTTTAAAAGAATACCCTTCCTATCTTGAGAACATTCTTTTCAAGTCATTATTGAAAATGAAAGAAGTGTCAAAAAACAAGACCATAGATTATGCGCTCATAAAGTGCAATCCAGCCTAAATTTTAAAATGCGATTATCAATGCTGGGAATTACATCACCATTTTAAATATTCAAATCACGTTATGATACATGCCGGAAACGCGGGGTAATAACCCTGAAAGGTAGCGTACGAAGGTATGCGACGTTTAACACGTTTCCGGATTGTTTTATTATAAAATGCTCAATTTGGCAAAGATCTTTTTATTGTACGGCATTCAAGTTTTCCCATGGACAGCTGTGACACAAGAACCCATGCATACAAAAACGGCAAGACCTTTGACCAGTGCAGACAGATTGCAGAAACCATCACTAGCCAGTTTGCAAAAAAAATAGAACAAGACGGCAAAGTGTCCTGGAAAGAAATTCTAGAAACAGTTGATCATGACGAGCTTGTCTACAAGCTCACCCTAAAGTATCTCAGACGTGATGGATACAACATAGGCGACTGGAAAACACCCGAAGTGAAAAAGACTACGGTTTAGAATCTACTGCGCATCCAGTCTGAAATCTCCTGATGTTTCTTGCCATTATTACAGGAGTTGCAAGCAGAACTGGGATTGATACTACGATAAATACAGTTTGAAGCTGTGTGAGTGCAATTGTAAATGCTCCCACACCTGTTCCAACCAAAGTAGCAAGTAGAGTACCTGCGCATGTAGGACATGCGATAAAGAGTCCAGTTACTGCACCAAAACCCCCCATTCCCCCACCTTTTCTATACATTGAGAATGCCTTTGTAGCAATTGCAAAGTTTAGTCCTACCAGAAAGGAGACTGCTATCTGCAAGACAAGATTTACTGGAATGATCTTAAAACCAACATGTTCGGTGACATATCCTACAATTGTTGGCATGTATCCTACAGGACCACAGCATGGGTTGAGGTGTATTGATGGAACAGTAGCTCCATAGTGCTGCGAAAATATCACTTCAGGCTGATAAACTAGGATTCCCGAAGTCAGTGAAAAAAATATTCCATAACCTATCGCACTTGCAACAAAGACTTGTTTTGATCTCTTGTTGTTTATCGAGTTTGCAATTATTGATAATATGGTGTCATCGCTTTTTGCAACTTTTGATTTGTAAAATCGATACAGGCCATATGCGATTGCACCAAATGACAAAAAGAGCACCGCATACACTCCAACAGCCAATCTTTCCAAAAATGGCACTGCATCAGGAGTGATTGCTATATCATAATCATATTTAGAATAGATCAGAAACGAAATTGCAATAGAAACAAATCCTACAATAATCATCATCCGCGACGATGATTGCATTGTTACTTGCTTTTCCATCAAAAACAAACTCAACTTTTGTAACATTAAATTGTATCTGTGTTTGCCAAAGGCTTTATCTGCAATGGATGACTCTGATAGTTAAACGTGAAGATCAACGAAATCCAAGACTCTGATTATGCTGATGCCAAGATAACATACGTAGGCTTTGTTGATCCCTACGGAGTTGAGGGCATACTAATTCTAAGAGCAGATGATGGAAAAGAGTTCCACATGAGAGCCTTTTCTGGAGAGGTAGCCAGACATATAACAAATTTCATTGGAGGCCAACGAGATTCCATTCCTACAATCTACAACATGATAGAAGAAGTTGCAGAGCTTAACGAGTTACTTTTGGTGAGAATCAAAGTCTACGAAAGCGGAAGTGTCTTGCGGGCAAATCTTTACTTTACTGGAAAAACGGAGCTTGTCATGCGAAACTACAGAGCATCAGATGCCATTGCTCTTGCAGCATTTTACAATGTCCCAATTCTTGTAAGAAAGAGTCTGCTTAAAGAAAAGACAGATGAAAACTAGGTAACAATTTCTTCCAGTCTTCCTTCTTGCTGAGCTTTTTTTAGCTCCATT
>DATIDL010000045.1:0-4388 GCA_035456305.1 Nitrosopumilaceae archaeon | reverse complement strand
GCACTAGTGCTTGCAATAAGCATAGTAAGCATCATAGCAGTAACTGCAAAAACTAGAGTTATTCCAAAACTCTAAACCTTTATTTTCTTTTTATCATGGCAATTATCGCCAAGATTACGCCAGCTGCTCCAAGACCAAGTCCAAATATTCCAAAATTATAAGCAGTTTCTACATCAAAGTTACCGTCAGTATCAATTCCTGTCATCTTTGACTTTAATGTAGTAACTTCGGTTTGTAACGCTGACATGGCATTCTTTAATGCAGTAACATCCTGATCTGATGAACCTGTTGTGTCAGGAAATGCAAGTAGTGATTTGTCTTCTACAGCCTCGATTGTAGTTTCAGAATTTACCGGAATTCCATTAATATCACCTTTTAGTTCTACAACAAGATTTCCAGTTCGTGTCGGAATTATCTTAGAATGATAATGTCCCGCTGTGATATCAGAGTCAATGTCAAGTGTTTTTGTTATTCCTCCAGATTTTACGGTAGCCACTAGATTTTTGAATGCGTTTTTGACACCGCTTTGCCCATCAACAGCATTTTCATTTACTTCAAAAGTAATTGCGTTCATAAAGCCAACTAGTGGCGGTTCGTCCTGCCAGCCTACCTCAATCTCAAGGGTTTCCACTTCAACTGTAGTATGTGCATAGGCTACGGAAATTCCAAAAATAGTTGATAAAGACAAAACAAACAATACAAGAGAAAGTTTTTGCACAAGTTGAATTAAGTCTTACATGTTATTATCTTTACGCAGGTGTGGTACAAACATCAAAGTAATCAAGTGTTTAAATTATCATATGTGATTTTAGTTATTAAATGAAAAAAGTTCTACTTGTTGTTATTATTGCTTGTTGTTTTATTTTTGGATTGGCAGAAGCTCATCCGTTTATAGAAGACAGTGAACCAAAACAATCTTCCAATGTTCCTCCTGGAATAACCCAGATTATAATTTATTATTCTGAAGCAGTTGAAATGGATTATAGTACAATCAAAGTTTTAGATAACAAAGGAACACAAGTAGACAACAAGGACACAAAATATTTCCAAGGCGAAAACTCGCTTGTTGTTACAACTAGACCACTTGATGATGGGGTCTATACTGTAACAAGCAAAGTGCTTTCCAAAGTCGATGGGCATATTGTAGATGATGCTTTGATATTTTCTGTTGGCAGTGCAAAAATAGATCCATCCCTCTTGAATAAAAAATCAGAACAGCCATCAGTATACATTCCAGAAGCCTTGGCAAGATTTCCAGGCCTTGTAGGGCAAGTAATGATACTAGGCGCAGTTATCTCATCTTTACTGATCTGGAGATCACTGAGAACAAAACAAGCCATAAAGGAAAACTTGGAGCTACAGAAAAAGCATTCTCATCTATTTTTAAAATTAACGGGAGTTGGAATGCTTTTGGTTCTTGGCTCCAATATTGCCATGCTTGCGGTTCAGTCAATTGCACTACAAACCTCTGCACTTGAGGCCATACAAACAGGATTTGGTACAACTTGGCTTGTAAGAATGTCACTTACCATAATCTTGTTTGCAATATGGTTCTGGGCAGAAAGAAAAGCGATGGTTGGCAAAGTGCAACAATTCCTAATTCTTGGTTTTTCACTTGCGTTGATTGCAACTACAACAATGCTTGGGCATGGAGCTGCAACCATGCATGAGTCTGCCATCATACTAGATTATACACACAATCTTCTTGCTTCCGTCTGGATAGGTGGCGTGATTTATGCTGCATTTGCCATGATTCCTTCTTTTGAGAAGATGGAATCTGACAAAAGAGAACGATTGTCGTTGCTAATGATACCAAAGCTTTCAAGCATGATAATAGTTGCAGTTGGAATCTTGTTGATCACGGGACCCACATTACTATGGTTCTTGGAAAGTGATGTTGGACTACTCTATGATTCCACGTATGGTAAATTAATTCTTGCAAAAATTGCACTTGGAATCATATTGATTGTGATAGGAGGGTATAACCAGTTTAGAATCCAGAAACCTGCAGAAAAAAATCTCCAATCAGGCACCATATCAGTTTATAAAAAATTTAGAAAATCTCTCAAAGTGGAATCAATTATTGGGATTGTGCTTCTTGGAGTTGTTGCATTATTAGCAAACAGCTCCCTTCCTGCAGGAGAGATTCAGCAAGTGCAAGCTCTAGATGTCAATGGTTACCAGACAATACAATTCTCAAGTGGAGCTAGATTTGATGTATCAATAGAGCCGCTTTCAAGTGGAACAAACACAGTTTCTGTATCAGTAATGTCTCTTGACGGTAAATCACTTGGCGATGTATCTGAAGTAGTAATGAAAGTATCAAACCCGCAAAAAGGTATTTCTCCAATAGAATCCAATATGTCGCCAATAAAATCTGCAGATTCAGATTCCCAAGTAACGCAGTATGTAGGCAATGCAACGTTTGGATTTACAGGTACATGGCATGTAGAAATTGTGGCTTTGCGAACACAAACAGCAAATGATGCAATATCGTTTGATGTCCTGATAAAACCAAGACTTTCTGAACTCAAAACAAGCATGGTTGAATATGGTTTTCCTGATGCGGATGTTGCACCGCTTTATCCAGTATTTGATGGAACAAATACAATATGGATAAGTGATACAGCTAAACCACGCATATGGAAGTTTACCATTGATGACAAGCAATTCAAATCATACGAGTTTGATGGGCAGATCTCCGTAACCCTGAATATCGATAACGATGGAAAAATATGGTACACTGATACGCCAAATTCAAGAATTGGTTTCTTTGATCCAGATACGGAAAAATTTGAAAACATTGATCTTCCAATAAAGTCTGTACCAATATTTACAGAAACTGATTTGCAAAACAACATTTGGGTTGCACTGGCAGACAAGAACATTCTGTTAAAGTATAATCAAGAAAAGAAGGAATTTTCCGAGTTTAAGATTTCACAAGCTCCACTTTCTGGTCCTACTGCACTGATCTTAGATGAAACAGGAAACATCTGGTTTACTGAAGCTCAAGCAGGAAAGATAGGAGTCATCAACCCACAGACTGGCCAAACAAGAGAATTTACACCAGAAGAATCTCTCAAAGAACCTACTGCACTTTTCTTTGACGATAATGGGAATCTGTGGATTTCTGAGCACACAGGACCTACCATTACTAGATTTGATCCAATTCTTGAAACTTTTGAGAGAGTTCCGGTTCTAGATCCAGACGCACTACCTTTTGGTATGACATCTGACAAGTATGGTAACATTTGGATTGGACAGCACACTGTTGATAGTTTGGGAGTTTATGACCCATATAATGGGAATTTCAATGAGATTCCAATCCCAACCCAGCAATCATTTGTACAGTTTATCACCTCAGATGATGATGGAAATATTTGGATTGTAGAGCAGCGTGGTCAGAAACTTGGGATGGTTTCAATAACTGAAATGCCAAGACAGATAGCACCATCTACAGGTGGGGAATTTCAAATAAAATATGTCGAACTTGTTTCACCGTTGATTTCTGCTGGAATTATTGCAACTTCATTGTTCTTTGTGCAAAGCATCAAGGACAAAAGAAGAATTAACAGTTTGGTAGACTAGAAATTAATTACGCTTTGATGAGTGTCTTGTTTTTGATCAATCCTGCAGATTTTATTCCAAGTGATACAACAAAGATCACTATAGAAATTAACACTATCATACCTCCTGGTGCAATATTGAAACTATAAGATGTCAATATTCCTACTACAACAGAAGAGACTGCAAAAATCATTGACAAAATTGCAGTATGCTTGAATCCACGTCCAAACATGATTGCAGTGACATTTGGTATTACAATAAGTGATGAAATTAACAAGACTCCTACAAGCTGCATTGAGCTCACTACAGTCAAGCCAGCAATTCCTACAAGTAAATAATTTAGCTTTTCAACTGGAATGCCACTTACTTTTGCCTGTTCTTCATTAAATGTAGCATAGACTAGCTGTCTATACAACAACAATATTACAATTAGAATCGATCCTGCAAGACCTAAAATCAAAATTGTATTTTCCAAACTTACCAACAAAATGCTTCCAAAAAGAAAGCTGAATATATCTACAGTAAATCCCCCTGCTAAACTGATAAGAACAACTCCCACAGCAAGTCCGGACGAGAGTAGGATGGCAACGGTAGCATCACCTGAGATCTGAAATTTTTGTCTGATCTTTGTTAGACCAAGTGCGCTTGATATTGAAACTATGAAAGCAGCCCATATTGGGTAAATTCCAAGAAATAATCCAGCAGCTACACCACCAAAAGCTGCATGTGCAAGCGCATCTCCAAAAAGTGAATATCTTCGCAGAACCAAAAAAAGCCCCACAACCGAACACATGAGGGCTATGGCAATGCCTGAAATGATT
>DATIDL010000044.1:0-3358 GCA_035456305.1 Nitrosopumilaceae archaeon | reverse complement strand
TAGCAGTGGCTTACCTGCGGAAACGCGCCTAGTTTTGCCCCTGTCTCATCGATTTTTTCTTCAGGGACCTTCCAGACAATCATGCCGTTTGCAACAAATCCTGCATCCCTGTGTCGCAGTATTGCAGCAAATCTTCGCATTACCCCAATTTCCTCATAATATTTTGCCTTTTCAAGAAGCTGCTCTTCTGTGATGCCAAGATTTTGTGCCGACTTTAAAAATGGGCGAGGTACAACTTCCAAGTCTTTTTGCAGCTCACGGATATACTCCTTGTCTTCTTCGGTAGCTTCAAACTTTACATCAAGAATTTTTTTCTTCTCTTCTGTAGGTTTTATTTCTGCAGCACTTTCTTCTACCATGTCCAGCTTTACTCCAATCTTGAAGAGTTTGATTGTAGGAAGCAGCCTTACCTTTTTGATTCCAGACAATTTTGAAAACTTGTCAACCTCGGTTTTTAGATCACTGCCTGGAGGAACAGCAAGTGTAAACCAGAGATTGTACTCATGGTTTCGTTCATAGTTGTGGCTTACTCCAGGATGCTTGTTTATCTGGCTTGCAACATAGTCTAGTTTTTCTGGCGCTATTGACATTGCAATCAACGCGCTCTTGTAACCAAGCTTTCTTGTGTCAAAGATTGCACTTAGTTGTCTTATGACGCCTTTCTTTTTTAGCTCAACCAGTCGTTTTGTAAGCTCTTCTTGAGAAATTTTAAATTTTTTGGCAATTTCAGTGTAAGGCTGCGAAACTAGCGGAAACGTCCATTGGATCTCGTTTAGAATTTCTTTATCCAGACTATCCATCGACATTAGGTATGAAAAACGCCGTGCAATTAAAAAATGTACCGAGTTTCTTGCAATCTATAAATATCATTCAAAGAGAGCCAGAATCATTGATAGTGGATCTTAACCTGAAGGGAAAACTAGTCATAGTTGTTGGAGGCGGACAGGAAGGGCTCAAAAAGATAAATTCGCTTCTAACACAGGATTGCAAGATATTGCTTGTCAGCGACAAAACCAACAGGCAGATTGATGATTATGTCAAAAAGAAAAAAATAGTTTTTAAAAAAATGAAACTTGAAAACGCAGATTTTCTCTCAAAGTATAAACCAATTCTTGTCATGGCTGCAACAGACGATAAAAAATTAAACCGAAAAATTGTAGAGAGGGCAAAAAAGATGCGATGCTACGCTTATGCAGCTGATGATCCTGCAGTCAGTGATTTTTCCCATCCTTCTGTCATCAATATTGAAGATACAGTGCAGATTGCAGTATCAACTGGAGGTAGGAGCCCTGCCATGGCAAGAAGAATCAGAATGCAGGCAGAAAAGGTCTTTAAAAAAATTGTCAAAAAAGAAGACATTGATCACATAAGACTCCAGGAGGTGGCAAGGTCGTTGGCAAAATCCAAGCTTGCAACTCCTCTTGAACGTAAAAAATTCCTGTATCAAATCATAAACGATAGCAAGGTCAAACAGTTAATAAAAGACGATAATTTCAAAAAAGCACAGAAGCGAGTCATGGAAATGTTGAGGAATCACAAATGAGCCTTAATGTGATTAATGCAAGGGTTACTTTTCGTAAATCGCCAATCCATATGCTAGAAAGATTCACGTTTAGGGATGTTGACTCGGCGTATTCTTCATTTATCAAACACGCCGGATTGCAAGAGTGTGTCATATTACAGACATGCAACAGAGTCGAGGTCTTTGGTGCCGGAAGCAGCAAGGATATTGAAAAAATAAAAAAGACTTGGGCATCAGTCTCAGGATTAGAAGAAAACGCCTTTAAAGAAAACCTGGAGGTAAGTGAAGGAACAGAGGCATACGAGCATCTTTTGAAATTGACCGCCGGGCTTGATTCACTTGTTGTTGGCGAAGAGCAGATACTGGGCCAGATAAAGGAATCCATCAGTGCAGCAAAAGAGGTTAAAGCATCAGGAAACAATTTGAATACACTTTTTGAAAAGGCAATTCGCGTGGGCAGTCGCGTAAGAAGCAGCACTGGAATAAGCCGCGGAAGCATTTCAATTGGTTCTATGGCAGTCAAGCTGGCAGAAGAAAACATTGACGATTTAAAATCAAAGCGCATCCTGCTCATAGGCACAGGTGAAGCTGCAAGCCTTGTTGCAAAATCACTCAAAAGAAGAAACATGGAGTTTTTTGTAACAAGCAGAACCTTTGACAGATCAAAGGCATTCTCAGAAACGGTAGGTGGAAAGCCACTCAAGTTTGAAGACACGCTTGCAAATTTCAAGACAGTTGATGTCTTGTTTGTTGCAACAGTTGCTCCATATTTTCTTGTCACATATGACAGAGTAAAAGAGGCAATGGAATCAAAAAAGACAGGAATGATGATACTTGATTTGTCAAACCCAAGAACAGTTGACGAAAAAGTTGCAACAATTGGAAGAATAAAGATGTTCAACTTGGATCAGATAGCAGAGATGGTTGACAAGAACATGAGAAACAGAATTGGCGTGGTATCGTCTGCGGAAAAAATAATTAGTGAAGAGATGCCAGTATTAGAGGCGGTAATGAAGAGATTGGAAGTAGAACCAGTTGTAAAAAACGTATTCAAGGACATTGATTCAGTCAGGGTAAAAGAGCTCAGAAAGGCGCTCCAGATGCTTGGCGAAACTGATGAAGAAAAGATACGAATCATAGACCAGCTAACACAGGCAATAGTGGAGGGAATCATATCTACACCAATGAACAATTTGAGACGGGCATCAGAGCAGGGCGATTCTGAGCTGCTCAAAAGCGTCAGCAAGCTTTTTGATTATAACACAAAAGAGTAACAGATTATATTTGCTAGCAGGCAGTGTTTTTTCAATATGACTTTTCCAAATGTAAGATTAAGACGGTTAAGGGAAAGTAAAAAGATTCGCGAGCTTTTAGAAGAAGTCAGACTATCTCCAAAAGATCTAATCTGTCCAGTGTTTGTTCAAGAAGACCTGAAATCCAAAGTGCAGGTTGATTCGATGCCTGACATAGAGAGGCTGCCGCTAAAAGATGTGGTAAACGAAGTGAATACAATAGCTGATCTAAAAATCCCTGCAATCATGCTGTTTGGCATTCCATCATCTAAAGATGATATCGGGACATCAGCTTTTGCAGAAAACGGCATAGTGCAAAAGGCAATTTCGGAAATCAGAAAGAATTTGGGAAACGAAATAGCAATAATGGCAGATGTTTGTCTTTGTCAATATACCAGCTCAGGACACTGCGGCCTTGTAAAAGGAGACAAGATAGACAATGATTCCAGTTTGGATGTTTTAAAAAAAATTGCAGTAAGCCAAGCTCAAGTTGGAGTTGACGTGGTATCACCATCTGCCATGATGGACGGTCAGGTAAAGGCAA
>DATIDL010000043.1:0-10447 GCA_035456305.1 Nitrosopumilaceae archaeon | reverse complement strand
AGAGTTTCGTATCTCGATGTGATTGAAAACTTTCAGGATCTTTATTGTCTCTTCAATTGCAGACAAGATCTCTTCAATTGTAGCGTTTTTTATGATCAAGTCCAGCCCAGATTGTTTTGCAACAAGCTGTGAAAACATTAGATCCGTGGCTGGAAAGTCTTTTGTTACAACAGCAATTGCCTTGATCTTTTTGTCCACATAACAGGCAAGTATGGAACTATCCAGTCCACCTGACAGCGAAATACAATTTGATTTGCATGACGATACTGCTTCTGAGATCTGTTTTTGCAGATTTGAGAAAATTTCTTGCAATATGCTGATATGAATTGGTTGATAAAATAACTTATCGCGGTATGCAACTAAAATTTGTTCCAGAAAATTAGGTCAAGCTTATTGGTAGGTTTAAATATTTTTGCAGTCCTTGTTTTATCATGTTACTTCCTGCCGAAATTGAAACAAAAACACTCATTCCTGCACTGCGAGCAATTTTGGCAAAAAAACTTGTAGAACAGCACAAAATCCAAGAAGAAGACATTTCAAAAATGCTTGGAGTAACACAGGCTGCAATTAGCAACTATATCCGAGGAACCAGGGGGGATCCCGAACTTATCACCAAGCTTCTTGCAATAAAAGAAGTTTCAGAAATGATTGATGAGATTGCAA
This sequence comes from Nitrosopumilaceae archaeon, assembly GCA_035456305.1. Lineage (GTDB taxonomy): Archaea > Thermoproteota > Nitrososphaeria > Nitrososphaerales > Nitrosopumilaceae > UBA8516. The sequence continues at coordinate 9,784 of DATIDL010000043.1, read as the reverse complement.
GCAATCTTTCATCCAACATGGCATACACACCTGCAAGCCTTTCAAAGTTCATAGGTTTGTGCAATTACATAAAATCAAGTTTGTTGATATGCGACATTCATCACAGTCTTGAAACAAATATTGATGAAGCAATATGCAAAGAATGCGAAAACATGCTTCTCAAAGGTCCAGGAAGTTCTTTTTAATTTAATTTTCTAGCAATAATTATTTGAATTGTTGAGATCAGAGTCATTCCGTATTGTCCTGGTCCGTTTTCGCTGTCCACAATAATATCAACAATTTCGGCATTTCCTTTCATCATGTTTTCAGTTATCACGTTTGCCACCCCAACTGCAGTAGGGATGTCATCTCCTTTGGCGCTAAGTGTGACGCGACCAGGGCCTGATATGATAGGCAATATGTCAAGTGCGCATTCCATTATTGGCTGTCTTTGTATGACTACCACTTTCCCTGTATTTGGTAATGACGGGTTATTAACAAGATGAGTTTTTACATCTATTTCACTCAAAAGACTCAATCATATCACCGAAAATTTAGTTTCTTTTAAATCTTATCGACGATTGGTCCATTAATCAAATTGATTGATCGGGATGTTTTGAAAGTCGCCATTTGGGAATACTCTTCTAATTGTTATTGGAATGACCCGTTTTTCAAGCTCTGCATAAGCAAGATCAAGTGAAGTTGCAACTTCTTTTGGAACCTGAATGAATGGCGGAGCACCTAGTGAGAGTTGTAGCGCCCTTGCACCCATTATTCTTGCCTTTTCAAACCTTGTTAGAGTGGGCGGGCCTATCATTATTTTGCCTCTGCCTGTTGTTTCAAACTCAATTGGTACGTGTATAGGATCAACATCGATAATTTCTCTAGCATCAATTATTTTTTGCAGTCTTTCTTTTTCTGCAAGCTCTTCTGGAGTAAGATCACTTTTTTTTGCCTTCTTTTTCTTTTCTGGTAATTCTTCCTCTTCGCCTACGGCTTCGGTTGTTTCTACAACTTCTTCGACAACAGGAACCTCTGGCTCTTCTGGCTCTACTGCAACTTCTTCAGTATCAGGAATAATTTCTTCAGGCTCGTCAGACATGGATACGTTCTGTCTAAAGAAACGTTATATAATTCATAATCCTCCTCTTGAAAATGAGCGCCGGATCTGTTTCAAAAATCGAGGTTATTTTAGAAATAAAGGGAAAATCTCAGCTAAAATGCGAGCTAAAACGCCATCTTGCACCAAAAACGGTTGGAACCATGATAAGATCCCTGCCAATAGAGGGCAATGCGCACATGATGGGAAACAGCTTTGCATATGTTGAAACCAAGATAAACGTGGGTGGAGAAAGGCAGAGAAATCAATTCAAAAAAGGAGAGATTGCGTTTATGCCACTAGGTGGTTCTGTCTGTTTTTTTCTAAACGATTCAGAATCAACAAAGGCATTGACTCCAATAGGAAACATTACATCAAACATTGATGCATTAAAGGAATTAAAATCAGGAGATGTTTTTGTTATCACTCAGGCATGAGTGTAGATATGATGTCCGCTGTATCCGCCTATTCTCTTAACTGAGCCACTTTTTAGCAATTTTTGCAAAAACGTATTTGCCGCAGAAATCTTTACTCCTTCCTGTCTTGCAATTTCTTGCACTGTGAAAACTTTGGAGTTTTTGATAAAGTTTAGAGCTTGATTTTCATTAATGATCACAGAGATCGAGCTTTTGGATTTTTGCTCTTTCTTCTCCCCTTTCTTTGAGCCTCCTTCTTTTTTTGCAGCCTCGGCTTGCTGAGATTTTTCTGCTTGTGCAGGAGATTGTTTCTTTGCTCCACCCATGTCGGCTTTTCATTTAGTCCTATTTATAAACGAACAAGACTCGAAAAAATCCTAAATATTTCTTAAACTCGGTTGTACTATGGGACTAGATGTCATCGAAGAAAAAAATCTAAACGACATCATAACTTATGCCGTTGATTATCCGCGCGTGGTCTTGTCCGAAGTAAAATCACTTGTACCGCAAGGAGCAAATCTTGGAGACTTTGCATACGGCCTCTATGTAGGATATGTATCAGGAATATTCTTTGATGGGTTTTTGGCAAGAAACAAGAGATTTCTAAACGATGACGAGTTGTCTGACTTTAATGCCATGTTTTTAAAAAGATCACAGGAGATATGGCTTAAGATAAAGGCACACCTTCAGATAAAATAACTCAAGCTTTTATTGTAGAATCGATAGAAATCGTCAGATGCAGTTTTCCCTAGTAGCAGAAACTCTGAAGATAATGGAAAGCACCACAAAGAGGTTGGAGCTAACCCAGTATCTTGTGGATTTGTTTAAAAAAACACCCCCAGAGACAATCTCAAGTGTGGTCTATTTGTTACAAGGAAAACTCAGACCTGACCACGAAGGAGTGGAGCTTGGGGTTGCAGAAAAAATTGCAATTAAAGCAATATCAAAATCTGCAGGAATTCCACAAAAAAAGATAGAAACAGCATACAAAGAAACAGGAGATTTGGGTCAGGCTGCTGCAAAGATTTTGGAGCAAAAGACGCAGACCACGTTTATGACAGAAGATATCACGGTGGAAAGAGTTTACGACACGTTATACAAAATTGCAGAGCTCAAGGGTTCACGCTCGCAGGACATGAAACTAAAGTACATTTCAAGCCTGTTAAATGATGCCAGCCCGATTGAATCAGGATTTATCCTAAAGATAATTACAAATTCTCTACGACTAGGTATTGCAGATTTCACCATAATGGATTCTCTGGCAGTTGCCTTTACAGGTACCAAAGAAAATCGTGCAGTCCTTGAGCAGGCATACAACGTATCAAGTGATCTTGGCAAAGTTGCTGCAGCAGTGGCAAAAGACGGAATCAATGGAGTAAAGAGTTTCCAAGTTTCAGTGTTCAGTCCCATCAGGCCAATGTTAGCTGAGCGAGTAAAGAGTCCGCAAGAAGCGCATGAAAAAATGGGACAAGAGTTTGCTGCAGAATACAAGCTGGATGGAGAACGCGTTCAACTACACTTGCAAGATGGAAAAGTTGTACTCTATTCTCGAAGTCTTGAGAACATCACAAGCTACTATCCTGACATTGTTGAAAAAGTTACCAAGTCATTGAACACACATGAGACAATACTTGAGGCAGAGGCAGTTGCAATAAATGAAGACTCGGGAGAATTTCTTGCATTTCAAGAACTCATGCATCGCAGACGCAAATACAACATACAAAAAGCAGTCTCGCAGTATCCTATAACGATAAACTTTTTTGATGTCATGTTTGCAGACGGCAAAAGCTGCCTTGATTTGCCATACAGAGAACGCAGAAAGATACTTGAAAAAATTGTAAAAGAAGATAATTTTGTAAAGCTAATGCCAATGACTATTGTAAAGACGGACAATGAAGTTGAAGATGCGCTAGAAAATGCAATTATTGTAGGATGCGAAGGTGTGATGCTAAAACATCTGGATTCACCTTACAGGGCAGGAGCCAGAGGCAGCAACTGGCTAAAATTAAAACGAGAATACAGAAACGAGCTTGGAGACAGTCTGGATCTTGTTGTAATTGGGGCATTTTTTGGAAGAGGCAGAAGAACCGGAAGATATGGAGCGTTATTGCTTGCAACATATGATGAACAGACAGACACATTTCCAAGCATATGCAAAGTTGGCACCGGATTTACAGACGAAAACCTTGATCAGTTCTACCAGATACTTTCCGACAAGATAACATTAAAGAAAAATCCTAGAATAAACAGCGGACTAGAAGCTGAAGTGTGGTTTGAGCCAGAAGTTGTAATTGAGATCGTAGCTTCAGAAATAACACTCAGTCCATTGCACAAAACAGCAATGGATGCAATAAGAAAAGGAAGTGGTCTTGCACTAAGATTCCCAAAATTTACAGGAAAGATAAGATTTGAGAAAACTCCAGAAAACGCCACAACAGATCAGGAGATAATTACTTTGTACAACGGACAAAAAAGAGTAGTTCAGGAAGAAAAACAAAACTATATCTAAATCAGGTCGTTTGTCTCATCAAATTATCAACACATGGAATTTTACGTAAGAATTATTAGTCGCTCCTAGTACTTTAAAGCCTTACATGTATAGCGGAGAATTAGAAGTGCAAGCAAAACGAAAGGCGCTTGCAGTTTTGCAAGATGAAATAAACAGAATCTTAAACGCCGTAAGAGATCTCTCTGCACTTCCTGCTCTTATCGTAAAAGGTGACAAATCAGAAATTAAAGCATCTCTTGAAAGAATGCGAAACACCGAAGACGAGGTAGAAGCTCTTCGCCGAAAGATAACAAGAGAAATTGCCGATGTCGGCGGACTGATGATGAATAGAGAAAACCTTCTGCATACTGCATACACAATGGATGAGATTGCAGGCTACATTACAGGAATTGCATTCAAGCTTTCAAACATCAAGGCAATGACGCTGAAAAAGGCAAAACTTGACAAAGACCTTACAGATTTAATCAATCTAGTTGTCGATGAAATCTACAAGCTAAACGAGATCATACGAGCTCTAAGTGGAAATCCTGCAGGTGCAATCGAGCTTGCACATGAAGCCCAAAAAATAGAGCGTAACATAGATGACAAGTATCGTGAACTTACAATTGTTGTACTGGATGAAATTACATCAATAAAGGAATTATTGCTTTTAAAAGATGTAGTTGGCGGAGTAGAAGAGATGGCAGACAAGTGCCTTGAAGTTTCTGACTCTTTTATCGCATTGGCCTTAAGCCTATAGCATTGAAGAAAATTAAAGACAAGACATTTCTTTTGATTGCAATTGGTGTAGGTGGGGCGGTAATCATTGGAGATCTTGGGATGCATTTTTTATTTGGACCTGATGATACACCAATCAACAATGCAGTGTCAATAATAGACAAGATTGAAAGCAAAAACATGGATGAGTCAGCTGCAAGATTAGCAATTGGCAACGACCCATCAGAGTCTGATATCATGAGACCGGAAGGATGGGAAGGCAAGTTTGCAAACTTTACCAAACCATAAGAGAATTAATTTTTGTTTGAGCAACTAGATTCTGGAAAAGTTATCTATTTAGCCACGTGTTGTAACTGTCTGTTATGAAAGGCGAGCTAATTGAGAATCGAATCGTAATTTGGAATGTGCAGGATTCGCGTTCTCTTTTCATGCAAGGATACTATGGCAAGCCCATAGGCATTACCAAACCAAAGCCAGATGAGATAACTGTGCCTCTCATTTTGGATTTGATAGAAGGATATTTCCTATTACAAAAATCAAAGATCAAAGTATACAGGGCAAAAAAGCAAATATCAGAAAACGATCTGCTAGCAATATGCAGACAAGAATATCACAATTTTGATAAAAAATACCAGGTCTACAAGGACTTTAGAGATAAGGGGTATATTGTAAATCCAGGAATAAAATTTGGTTGTGATTTTGCAGTATATCAAAAGGGACCAGGTATCGATCACGCACCATATCTGGTTCAGGTATACAATACAAGTGACACAATTACTGCCACAGGAGTAGTACTTGCCGGAAGATTGGCAACAACAGTCAGAAAACAATTCATTTTGGCAATACCGCGTGGAAAAGACAAGGTAGATTGTTTGGCTTTAGATTGGTGGAGAGCCTAGAGTTCTTTTTTTATGTGCGATGCAATTCTGTCATAGACAGCAAACAGGTCTTTTGTAATACCAAGTTCATGATCTGCTTTCCATTTGCCATAAATTCTTACACCATTTTTTGTCGGGTCAACCCATATGGCAGCATCGTTTATCGGTTGTTTTAGAATCATGCTTGCAAGTTCGCTATCACCGTTGAGTGCTTCTGCAAGTTTTCCTCCAACCCATTCTACTCCAACCAGTGTTTTTGAGCCAAAATGACCTTTTGTTTTTAGTTTTGTTTCTGCAACAAAATCTAGGTCTTTACTTCCCACATTGCCTTTGACTATAAAGTGAGCCTGAAAACGGTCTTGTGCGCCCCATGGCAAAGGATTTGGATCTTGCATTTCTATCCCTTTTGAATTATCTGCACTACATCGATGTTGGTGCCCTTTAGCTCAATACATCCCTTGTTTGTAACCATTCTTGGGGTCTGGGCAAAATATCTACTGTAATAATCGCCTTTTTCAACTTCATCGGTTGCAATCTCCTTTGGCTGTCCGTCTATGCCAATTTCTTCTAAAAGGTGACAGAACTCAGCGGGTTTAGTTTTTAGTGTAATGGTATCAGATTCAGTATCATGCATGCGGGATGGTAAATTTCTCCCTCAAATAAATATTAGTCTTAAAATCTCCAAAACAGAACAATCGGAATAAATAATCGAAAAATATAGCAATTTTCTGTCAATGCTAAAGTTTCAAGGCAAGGTTGCCGTAATTACTGGCAGCGGAACTGGAATCGGTAAGGCCATAGCTACTAAATTTGTTGAAAACGGCGCAAGTGTCGTTATTTTGGGTAGAAGAAAAGAACCTCTTGAAGAAGCAGCAAAAGGATTACAGGAAATAATTAACAAAGTAAAAAGCAATGCGTTTGTGAAAATCTTTGCTGGAGTAGATGTAAGCGATGATGCAGGAATATCATCAATGTTTGATGAGTTGAAAAAATCAAACATAACTGTTGATGTCGTGGTCAATAATGCAGGAGTTTCAGGACCAGTAACTTGTTTTGCAAACTCTCCAATTGAAGAATTTAAGAGCACTGTAGCAATTCATCTTACAGGAACTTTTTGGACTTCGGTTCAAGCCCTCAAGGCAATGAAGCCAGGTTCCAAGATTATAACAATATCTACATTCTTTGCTGAAGAAAGACCGCTAGAGCAAAGACCATACAGATTCCGCAGTCCATACACAGCTTCACAAGGAGCAAAAAACAGACTTGCAGAAGCAATGTCTTGGGAGCTTACAGAAAAAGGAATAATTTCAATAGCAACAAATCCAGGACCAGTCCACTCGGATAGAATCTACAAGACAGTATATCCAAAAGCAGCAGCAGAATTTATGCGAGTCAGTGGCTTTGAGAGCCTTACACCTCAGGATGTGGAACAAGTCAATGTTGACATACTGCCACTAATGGGCGAGGAAGAAAAAACAGTAAAGGATGGAATTAAAAACGCAGCTGCAAAGCTGGCAAAAACAAAAGGAATCACTTCAGATTCAGAAATACAAAAACTAGAAAGTACAACAGCATCACTTCTTTCAAAGATTCAGCAGATTGCAGAAAAAATACAACTCAACACAAGTAAGATGATAGCAGATGAGCAGTTTTTGTCACAGCCTCAAGTAGCCGAAACTGTCTTGGCATTATGCGACGATGCGATTGCCAAAATTCTAAATGGCAAAGTAATTCCAGGAGACCGTGTATTTTATCCTGTAAAGCCGCACATAACATCATCAATACCGGAGACCAACACAGATTTTGGCTCCAAGGTCGTGGTCTTTACTGTTGACGCCACTGAGGATTCTGATATTGCACGGGTAGAATTTCTTGCTCAAAACATAGAAAAATCTGGCGGCAAGGTGGTGCTTTTGTTTTCCAAAAACACCCCAAAACAGAGCCAAGAAAGATTATCAAAATTCCATTCGCATGTAATAGATTTGGCAAATCAGCAAGAGGTAAGAAGAATGCTAAACACGGCATCCCAAAAAATTGGCGCCATTTCCATGTTCATACACATAACAGGCAAGGTTCCTTCCATTTCAAAGATAACCGAAGCTTCAAGATCACAGTGGGACTCTCTTGTTGACAAGTTCATCAACACTCCTGCAACAGTCGGACAGGAATGTCTTGGCGCCTTTGTGCCAGGCGGAGCAAAGAATCCGCCTCTTTTCAAGGGCAAGTCAGGAACAATGGTCATAATAGGTCCAGATCTTCCTTCAGGTCCCAAAGTAACAGGAGCAGAGCGCGCAAGAGTAGATGTGTTTAGAGGAGCGCTAAGACCGTTTTCCACCACAGTCAATCAAGAATTAAGTGATGTTCTAAAATCAAATCTGAGAATATTTCTTGTACTTGCAGGAAGTATAGAGGGAACCGAACCAAACAATGAAAGGATTTGGAGTGCAATAAAATATTTCGCGTCAGGAAAAGCCACTTCTAGCTCTGAAGTAATTTTCTATCCTGACGAGACACGATCATAATGAAGAAATTTTCAGAGCTCAAAGTAGGTGACGAATTTTTTTCAGTAGGAAAAATTTCTTTAGAAGAGCTTGAAAGCTATCTTAAATTTTCTGGAATAAAAAACGTCATGTACGAAAAAGATTCAGAGTCAACCAAAAAGATGGTTTCAGGCAGGGCCATCTTGGGAAGGATGGAAGGAGAATTCACAAGACTGGAAGAAATGTATGGCAATTCTATGATTTTTTATGGGATGGACGGAGATCCATCTTGGAAGAACAGGCATGCAAGATTCCTAAAACCACTATATACTGACGAAAATCTGAAAATGAAGTTTAGCATATCGGAGAAAATTGATCTTAATGAAAATTATGGGCTTGTAGCCATAGATTTTGAGGGTACAAAAGAAAACGGGGATCTGGTCGTTGTATCAAGACGCAACTTGTATCAGATCAAAAAGGATTTTCAAACGAATCAATGAAGAGTTTGATTGCGGCAACAACCATCACCGCAGATACAAGAATTTTTAGTTTTTTCTCACCTACCTCAAGTGAGAGCCTACTTCCTACAAGGCCACCGCCAAATGCGCCTGCAGCAAGCAAAAGTGCCTGATAGAAATCAGGATGGCCTAGAAAAGTATGCGCTATCATACCAGACGCGGAAGCAAACAACAAAATGAATTGTGATGTTGGAGCAGCAATTTTCATTGAAAGGCCAATTATAACAACCATCAGAGGAACAAACACCAATCCTCCACCTATTCCAAACAAACTGGATATTATTCCAGCAAAAAAACTAGCACCAGCTGCCAAAACCATGATTTGTTTTGAGAGATTGTATGTTTTGGATTCCATTTTTCTTTTTGAAAAGATGTAAACACTTGATGCCAGCAATACAATTCCAAACAAGATCTTAAACAAAGAAGATGTTATTTCATCTGAGATCAATGCGCCAAGTATCGTTCCTGGAATTGAAAGCAGTCCAAATTTCAAACCAAGCGAATATTCTATGCGTTTTTGTTTCGAATACGATATTGTCGATGCAATGGCGTTGCTAAAGGCTGCAAAGAGACTGTTGCTTGCAGCAACTGCAGGAGCAAATCCTAAAAACGTAAGAATTGGCACAATAACAATTCCACCACCAAGCCCTATCATAGAGCCAAGAATTCCTGCTACGAATCCTAGCAATATCAACCATAAATCAACAAACAATGTAAGACACCAAACGATACAGTTACGGATTAATTGTTACGTCAACCTTAATGAACCTGTTAATCTGGTAAGATTTTTTGTCATTTAGCTATGAGCATCTCCCAGACATACCCATCTTTTACAGTAGTAACCTCAATTTGTAGGTGTTTTGAGGCTAGCAAAAGCGGTTTTGATGAGCTATGAGGTTTGTCCCCACCAGTATGAAAATCTCGCAAGGCATCAATCCATCTTTCAATTGTCTCATATTCACCTGGCTTTACTTGATCCCAGCAATCACAAACAAGGTCCTTTGTGGATACATCAAATACAGTCTTTACTTGGCCGGTATCAACTGGGTTTGACTGCACTACAACAAAGACCAATCGTGGGGCATCAATTGTTCCGATCATGTGGATATTTCCAAGAAAATTTCCATTTTCATCTTTTAGTTCCGTTGACGTGCAATATTCAACAAGCTTTTGTTTTTCTGGATCATT
>DATIDL010000042.1:0-4308 GCA_035456305.1 Nitrosopumilaceae archaeon | reverse complement strand
CACTGGACAGCTTTTTTGTAATTTTGGTGCAATATCTGTCATCTTTGAAAGCTCTGGAAGTTTTCTAATTTTATCAAAAAGTCCTGATGGGATATCCATCTTTGTCATATCGACTATTCTCTGACCTATTTGTGTAAAGTCTGAAGTTTCAAGACCGATCTCAAGTCTTTTCAGAGAACCAAAAGCATTTGCCAAAACTGGCACGGTGTAATTTTTTACATTTTCAAAAAATAATGCAGGACCGTTTGAATACATCGTTCTTCTTAAAATTTCTGCAATTTCTAAATCGGCATCAACTTGTGTTTTAACGCGTTTTAACTCTCCTGCGTTTTCTAGCTTTTCTACAAACTCATTTAGATCCTCAATGGGCATAACTTTACTGAATTTGTATCTAGTATAAAGCTTAACTGGATTTGTCCAAGGATAGGCAAGTAGGAAAAAGTTTTAACAAAAGGATTTTAATTACACTCAGGGAATTCTTTATAGTGAGTCAGCAAAAATGTGCTGTATGTAGCGGGCAAGGAAAGATTGCTCTTTTAGAAACACAGTGTCCATTTTGTAATGGGACTGGTGAATATACAAAAAGTGCTGAAAGTTATCTAAAATCTCACATATGTCAATGTGTTTTCTTGGACAGGGTGACATGCCCATTATGTGGGAAAAAATGCCATCATGATACGCCAAACAAACCCAAGATCTTGCTTGGGCCTGTCTAGCTTACTGGAGGAAGCTCGCTTTTTTTGTCATGACCGCCAGATCCAAATTTGCAGTAAAAGCACTGGTCTGATTGCATGTATTTTAGCTGTTCAATTTGTATGGCACCAATTCTTAGAGCTATCTTTGTAAGCATTCTGTATTTGAAAGGCATTGCAGGAATTACTTCATTTAGATAAACCTTGTAATGATCTGGGCAGAATTTCAAGGTAAGATGACCTGCTTCCTTGTTTGACTGGTTTACTGTCTTTGCTACATTGATCTGTTCTCTGATGTACTCGTGCTTGGGGCAAGGACAGTTTCTGCCACCAGGGTGCTTATATGCAGGAGTATTTTTCCAGTCAAAGCCGGGATACTCTTTTTCAAAATCATCCAACATATCAAGTTGGTTCGTGGTTCTTATAAAACTTCTATGAGGCTCCTTCATATACTTGCCCCATGATCAAAATATAAATAAACTCCAACATACTCACAAAATAGCACATGTCTACCAATAAACCCGCTAAAAAATCACGTTCATCTTCTAAAGCCACAAAAGCTGATCTTGAAGCAAAGATTGCTGAGCTTGAAGCAAAACTAAATGCAGTTTCTTCACAGCTGTCAAAACCTGCGGAGACAAAGCCAGCTCCTGCACCACAGCCAAAACCTGAAACTAAACCACAGCATGAGGCCAGAGCACCTCCACCAGAATCTACAAAACCATCTGAAGTAGCACCAGCATATTCTGATACAAGCTCATCACAATATACTGGTAACAAATACTTTGCAACAAGGCAAAGATTGGCATATCATCCACCTGACAAACAATTCAGGGGACAAGTTGCTACTACAGTTCAGGTGTCTCGACCAGCTCCTGCTCCAGAGCCTGAACCGCAACAAGCACCAGAACCAGAACCTGCACCACAAGAGAAACGAAGAAGAATTGAACCACCTGCCCCAAGAGTCAAATATACTGGTGAAAATTACTATAAAACCAGACAAAGACTGGCATATCACCCGTCTGATAAACAGTTCAAGGAGCCAACTGCAATAAAATTCGATGAACCACCTACTGCTGCCCAAGTTGAATCCTCTACAAGCTCACAATCGCAATCTCAGTCACAATCAACATCTGATAAAAAATCTAAAACTGCACAGCTAGCAGAATACGAAAGAGAATATCTAGAGAGAGTGCAACAACAAAAAGCTGAATCTGCAAAACGCGCAGAAGCACCATCTCCGGCAAAACCACACAGAACCATGCCAGCTGGCTGGAAACCGTCTTAAACTATTTTAATTTTTAAAAAGCAAGTGTAGAATTAGCGTATGTGTATGATTGCGCTATTTTTTCATAAGATATTTAACTATTGAATATCAGATCAATTAAGAATGGTCGCAGAGACTAAAGCAACTATTACTTATGTTCAATTACTCAAAGAAGATCTTGTGACTTTACGTATCACTCCAAATGATGGTATTATACCAGATTATGAGGCAGGTCAATTCCTTACCCTCGGTATTTCAGTAGTAGCTGAAAATTACAAGATTGTTCGCAGAGCATATTCGATTGCTTCGCACCCTGAAAACAAAAAATATTTTGAATTTATACTCAGATGGGTTCGCAAGCCCTTACCTGGTCGTGTTACAACCCAGATATTCTACGCAAGTGAAGGTGATCAGGTATCTTTGGGAAAACCCACTGGAAACGCTTTAACAATTAATCAAACATTGCCTGATGGTAGTAAAGATAATCGAAGAATTGTCTGTATTGGAGGCGGTACGGGTATTGCGCCCTTTGTAAGTTTTGCACAACATCTTCGTGCAGTAGGCGATAAAAGAGAGATTGTTGTTTTACACGGTGCTAGTTATGTAGATGAATTAAGTTACAAAAGTCTCTTTACTAGGTTGGAAGAAGAAAGCCTGGATAGAGGAAGAGACAAGTGGAATTTTAGATATCGTGGTTCTATAAGCAGACCGGAAGAATGGTTTAACAGATCATGGAAAGGCCAAACAGGCAGAGTTGAAAATTTCTTAAGATCTAAAGATGGTGGAATGTCGCCTTTAGAACAACTTGTTGGAGAAAAAATTACAAAAGATAATACGATGTTCTACATTTGTGGTTGGCAAGGTACTATAGATGGTGTTATGGACTTTATGGCACCAAAAGGATTTGTAACTTTTCATAATAAGCGTGAAGATGGAAGCTTCGAAGTAAAATACGAATCATACGGTTAATCATTAAAAATTTTTTAAAAGAACAGTGTTTTTTGTCTATTACGGGGACATGCCTTTTCTTAGCACAAATTGCATTAAGGCTTCTTTGGAATATTCAATTCCATGCTCATCAATAGAATGCTTGCTGTATTCTGCAATTACTTTAGCAATGTCCTCTCCTTGTGCAATAAAATTGCAATCAAAACCATAATCTCTGCAGATTAGCTTCATTATTTATAACAAAAAATTGGTTGTATATATCTCGTTTCATTAGTTTTATGAACGATCAGACATGGACAAGAGTTTACCTACAATTGTATCATCTTAGGTTCTGATTTAGACTAAAAATACCAATGGTAAAAACTTAAAATTTAACCCCAAATGATGTAATTACAATGCCTCGTGAAAAATCCTCAAGTTCTAAAAATAATCCAGAATTGACCGCTGCAGAAGTGGCAGAATTGGCAGAGGCAGCAGCAAAGGCCGCAGCAGCAAAGGCCGCAGCAGATGCACAAGCGCAGAAAGAATATGAGGAAGCAGCAAAAGTAGTAGCAGCAGTAAAAGCGGCAGCTGCATCATTTACTGATAAACGTACTCAAGAGCGAATATTCAGACGAGAAATGGGGGAGCCAGAATTTTTTCATTATAAAAAGGATCTAGTTCCACCAAGACACGTACTCACAGAAGAAGAACAAGAAGAAATTTCAAGAAAAGTAGAGATACCATCAGATCAGACTCCACCATATCAGCCAGAACACATACTAAGTCCTGAATTTGGTGGTACGTCAGATTATGAATCTGGAATACGAGATCTTTTAGTAGAGACCAAAAGAAAACTCGATAGACTCAGAAATGATCCTCATGCGATGGCCGATGTTATTGCCCAAACTGAACAAGAGCTAACATATTTGGATTCGTTATACAACAATTTTTACTTTGGCATGAATGTTTTCCGTACGGCAAAAGGTGGAAGGAGCAGACTTCGAGAGTAACAGTGATACCAAATGAGCGAAAATAATTTTAACATCATTAATTTCAGAGTCACTTTCAAAAATCTTCCGCTTCATAAATTAGAAAGATTTGCATTCAAAGATGTTACATCAGCATGTGAATCTTTTAAGAAAATTCCTGGCGTTTCAGAATGTGTAATACTTCAGACTTCTAGCAGGGTTGAGGTATTTACAGCAAATAGTCTGGAGGAAGGTGAAGCGCCAGATGTAAGACGAAGTGAAGGAAAAAATCTTATCATACATAAAGTTGTAGAAACTTGGATTTCGTTAACGGGATTAGAAGAATACGATGTTGATCACTTTGACCAAATTCTTGAGGTATACGAAAACACTGATGTTTATCATCACCTATTAAGACTTGCATGTGGTTTGGATTCAATAGTTGTGGGAA